>NZ_PNCT01000090.1:0-81325 GCF_005887365.1 Pseudoalteromonas sp. S3785
CGGCCACTCGGACACCTCTCCAACGCATAACAGATTGTATTAACGGTAGTTTATTCATACCATTAATTAAATAGTGGTGGAGAGATAGGGATTTGAACCCTAGATAGGCTACAAACCTATGCCGGTTTTCAAGACCGGTGCATTCGACCACTCTGCCATCTCTCCGTGACGCAGAATAATACTTAGGTGATACCGTCGTGTAAATAGCAAATAAACTGTTTGCTTAAAAAGTAGACGTAATTGCGGTTTTTTTTGTAAATAGAGGGAAATTAGAAGGATTTAAACTAAAAATTAAAGGGTGGCAGTAAACTAAGGGAGCTAAAGAAGTGCTTTCAATAGTGGTTAGTTGTTTACTGCCCCTGCTTAATAAGCATAACAAGGTTGATTATTTGTATTGCGCGGCACTGTTTAATGCTAATTTTTTGCCCATACGGTTTAATTTAGCAAGCATTTTAGCTTTACGGTTAGTTGGTTTTACGCCAACGTGGGCTGCTGCATTTTGGTTTAGGGTGTTTATTGGGTTCATGTCTTTGCTCCAAGGTGTATGTGTTTAAATCGCGAGCATTTTGACTCTTTTTTGTTTAAAAATACAACAATATAAACTAAGGCTTAGCTATTAGTTATTTTTATCTGAAATTGTTTTGTTTTGTTTTTATTTGAAGCTAATAAGAGGCGGGTTTGCATAGTTATTTAACTGCGGTGTTTAAGTTAAAGGTTGTTTTATAAGTATTTTTTGTTTTTATAAAATTTTGTAATAAATTTTTACTCACTATTGTGGTTAATTATTCAGATAAATTAATTTTAACTTAATTTTTGTTTATGCTGGCGTGCCGACTAAAAGGGGATAAATTACTTGCAGTTGTTAATAATAGTTAAACCGAGCGTAAAAAAAGCGGTGTTAGAACACCTCGATTGGCTTAAAAAAACATGTGAGAAGAAAAATATTCTTTATATTACGGTCAAAACAACAGGTAATTATGAGTATGACTTAGCAAGCATTAAAGCGAATGCACAAAAAAGCCAAATAGCAGTGGCTATTGGTGGCGACGGTACGCTTAACTTGGCACTTAATGGCGTGATTAACAGTACATGCAGTTTGGCAATATTACCTTGTGGTACGGGTAACGATTTTGCGCGAAGCTTTCATTGCACGGCTAAACAGTGGCAAAACGCTATTTTTAATGCCCCTACACACTTAATTGATATAGGTAAAATTAATACCCGTTACTTTATTAATGTGGCTGGTGTTGGTTTTGATGCTCATGTAATTAAGCAGTTAGGTCATTTACAAAGCATGCCTGCTTGGCGCTATAAGTGGACGAGTTTTAAGTCGCTCTTTACTTATAGAGCAAGCACACTACAGGGAGTATTTTTAAATAAACAAAGTGAGTACCCAAATTTAATAACTGTATTTGCGAACTCTCAGTATTTTGGCGGCGGAATTAAAATAGCACCTAGAGCTGAAATTGATGATGGCCTGCTTGATTGCTACCAAATGCAAGCGAGTAGTGTTGTTAATCACTTATTTAGCTTTATTAAACTTCTTTTTAAGCGCCATCACACTTTAAAAAGGCTCACTTATAGCCAATTAAAAGAAGCGTATATTACAACTAAAAATTTACTCGTTGAGGCGGATGGCGAGCTGGTAGGCGTCACGCCCGCGGTTATTGCTATACATAAGCAGGCCATTAATTTTCATATACCAATAAAAAAGCGCCTACAGTAAAGTAGGCGCTTTTGTGTTAGTGCGTTAAAAACGCCTCTAACTGGGGACGGAACCATTTTTAGCAACGCAGCGGCTTGCTAAAAAGGCGTTAATTCTTTTTGTGGGGGTAAGTACAATTGCATTACCCAGTAGTACTAAACTAAAACCGGCAAAGGTGTTTGCATGCCATTCAAAGCCTTCAAAAAAGCTACTTAATGTGACAGCCACCAACGGAAACAAAACGATGGCGTAACTTGCTTTTTCGGGGCCAATGTTTTTTAACAAAGCAAAATAGCAGCCAAACGCAATCACAGTGCCAAAAACTGATAAATACAACAGCGACAGCCAATAGCTGGTAGGGGCACTAAAACTGACCGTTATACCATTTATTAATACATAAATGGCTAAACCAACTGCGCTATATAACATGCCCCATGCGTTACCCTGCAATACACCTATTTGCCGATTAGAATTGCGTACACTGATCATATTGCCCAATGAAGCCACAAAGGTGCCCCCAAGGGCAAGTAGTAACCCGACCAACGCCCCATTACTCAAGTCGAATTGCTGTAAATGCGGCCAAAATAGACAAATAATACCTATCACACCGATTAGCGCGCCGCAGTAAATTCGTTTGGCTATAGGTTTTGCAAAAAATAAACGGGTGTTGATTATGTTCATTATTAATAGCATCGAAAAAGCAATAGAGGCCATTGCCGAAGAGAGGTAGTTTTGAGCCCAATACAAAAGCAAATAATTTAAGCCAAAGTTGCAAATGGCCAATAAAGCAAAAAAACCATGATCGACTAATGAAAATCGCATATTAGGCTTTTTGTAGGCCACAAATAGCCACATACATACAGCTGCTATGGCAAAGCGATAAAGCAAAGAAAGCTCCACAGCGATATCGCCTAGCTGAAATGAAATCGCCAGCCAGGTAGAGCCCCAAATTAACACTGTTGTGAGATATAGCGCTGCGCTTTTCATGGCACACCTCTAAAAAACTGATTGAGTGGTTATTTTAAGGTCTATCTGTATACTTACCATATACAGAAAAGTATAAATGTAACCTCTACAGATTTGAGCGAGATATGCAGCCAACAGCCAGTAAGCAAAAAGCCGAGTTTTTATATCAACAAGTTATTGAGCTAATCAAGGATATGCAAACGCAGAAGGTATTATTACCAGGGGAAAAACTTCCATCACTTCGTAAAATGGCCAATAACTTAAATATTAGCGTTCCAACTGTTAAGCAAGCGTATCAAGCGTTAGAAGATCAAGGAGTAGTAGAGGCGCGTGAAAAATCGGGCTACTTTTTAACGGTGCTTAATACGGTTTACAGTTTACCTAAGCGCGTAAAATTAAGCCGTGAACCTGTCACTGTAAATAAACAAGCGTTAATAGAGCAAGTATATAGTGCTATTCATCAGCCTAATATCATAGCTTTTGGTATCGCCAATCCCGTTGCTGCTGCCCCTACCGATAAAGCACTTGCGAGAAATATGCGCCGAGTTATGACAATTGCTGGACCGAGTGTTATAAATTATGGCCCTCTTGATGGTTTTGCTGCGCTTAAAAAGCAATTAGTGCATAGATACTTAGGCTTTGGTATTGGCGTAAATATAGATGAACTGGTGATCACCAATGGTGCGCAAGAGGCGCTGGCTATCGCACTTAAGTGTGTTACTAAGCCCGGCGATGTAGTGGCTATTGAAACCCCGTGCTATCACGGCATTATTGAATTAATAGAGAGCTTAGGCTTAAAAGCGCTTGAAATCCCGCTATGCCCCGACAACGGTATTTGGCTTAATGACCTAGCTCAAGCGCTTGAGCAACATGATATAAAAGCATGCTTATTTTCGACCGCAATCAATAATCCGGTTGGCAGCTTTATGAGCGATGAAAGCCGTAAGCAAATGGTGGATTTAATAGAGTCACATAATGTTGTTCTTATAGAAGATGATGTGTACGGCGATTTGCACTTTACTGCCAAGCGCGGCACGCCCGCTTTAGCGTATTCAAAAAAGGGGCTTGTGATCAGCTGCGCCTCGTTTTCAAAAACGGCGGCACCCAGTTATCGAGTAGGTTGGTTAATAGCAGGCAAGTTTGCTGGTCAAGCGCGCCGGCATAAGCGTGCATTAAGTTGCTCTGCCTCACTTATAAATCAGTGGACGCTTTCTGAGTTTATAGCCAGTGGTGAGTATGACCGTAATTTAAAAGTACTTAGGCAGCGCTTACGTAATAACAAAGAGCGCATGCGGTGGTGCTTATTAAACGCAATGCCCAAAAATACACGTATTAGTGACCCTAAAGGTGGGTGTGTTATTTGGCTTGATTTAGGCCAAGGGGTAGACAGTCAAAAGTTATTTTTACTGGCTTTAGAAGCTGGTATTAGCATAACCCCTGGTCTTATTTTTTCAGCAAGTAATAAATATAAAAGCTGTATTAGGTTAAGCTACGGGGTGCAGTGGAGCGAAAAAATTGAACAGGCTATTACCACGTTAGGTGCGCTGGCTCACACGCTAAAAGAATGAAAAAAGCAGCACCTAATATACAAGTGCTGCTAAAGGGATGTTAAATACGGCTTTGCGTATTAGTTTTGTTTAATGGTAAATAACTCGTAACCTTTTAGTTGCGGTAACTGCGCTACTAATTGCTCTTCTTGCTGTGCTATGTTGGCAAAGCCGTCGCATAAAGAGTTAGCACGCTTTTCAAGTGCACTGGCATGCAGCTCTACTTTTTCTTCTATTTGCGCGCCCATATTTTCCATGCGTTGTTCAAATGCATCCATATCACCACCCGAACCAAGTAGCTCAGAGCCTAAAGCAACTAAAATACTGCCCATTGATTGCATAACGGCAGACTCAACCACGGTTTCTATTTGCTCCTCAAACTGGTGTTCAAAGTTTTCACCAAATTGATTAAAGCTTTGCTGGCCCATTACAAACGTACCTTGTTGGTAAAAGGTGTTTTCTACTTCCAGTTTTATATCGTCCATTAGGCCAGATAAGTCGTCAAGCCCATCAATATTAAATGCGTTGGCTACTTCCTCTAGTGCTACACCGGCTATTTTCACTCCGTCTAGGGCTATATTAGCAACCTCCGGTAGCTGCGTACGTAAGTTATCCGAATATTGGGTAAGCGCTTGGCGCTGCTCGCTGCTAATGGATACTTGTTCGCCATTTATAGTTAATTTGCCATTGCTGTTAAAGCGCATGAATTGATTAGATGCGGTAAAAATTTCTAATTCGCTAGGCTTAATGCGTACATCGTTTTTAAACTCTACATTGCACTGTTCGTTGCTAAACGAAATACCCGCATTGTTATCGTTATGTGCCATTGCTGCGGGTGTACAAATTAAAGCACTTACTAATAGTAAATTTTTCATGTTTATTCTCTAATAATTGTTGATGACAGTTAGGTATTAACAAGTTTGATGCCATTATTTATTTTTATTTTAAAACAACTGGTTATGAAAATTTGTGTATTTTTAATGATTTTTAATTTTGATAAATAAACTACTTTTTAGTCAAAAATACTAAAAATAAATAAGTGATAAATTTTATTTGTCGAAACGATAAAAAACTCTCACTTTCCACTTTCTTAATTTAGCGCTATTTATTCACAATATTGACATGAAGGCTATTTACGATAGTCACGTGGCTTTATTTTGGTGCTAATTTGTTCGTATTTTAGCGCTAAACATTTTTAATTTACCAAGTGCAGGAATAAACCTGAGTTGGTCTTAAGCACTTTATGGAGTGGGTTGTGGGTAAGACATTTAGTTACGATGCGCTAGATGATGATTTTGTTGAAGACGAGTACGAAATGGTCGGGCGTAATCAGCATGATAAAAAAAAGCAAAAGGTAAAAAAGAAGTTGGAAGATTACCTTGAGCAAAAACGTTTGCGTAAAAACCTAGGTGAAGACGACTTAAACGATTACATAGACTAAATTGTGCTAGTTAAAATAATGCGCCTGTTTTAAGGTTTGAATGTGCGTATACTCATGTTTGAAAGCTAAATACTGGCAATAAAGAGGCTTTATGCCTCTTTATTACTTATTATGTATTTAATTTAGCGAGTGCTTGTTGAATGGTGCTCTCTAACTTTTCTGGTTTTGTAAAAGGGGCATAGCGTTTGATAGGTGTGCCATCGGGTGCGATTAAAAACTTAGTGAAGTTCCACTTTATTTTTCGTGTTAAAAAGCCGGGCAAGGCCGATTTTAAATACCTAAATACAGGGTGTGCGTGACGGCCGTTTACATCCACCTTTGCGGCCATTAAAAAGCTTACCCCATAGTTAATTAAACAGTCTTGTTGTATTTGCGTCGCGTCGCCTGGTTCTTGCTGACCAAATTGATTACATGGAAAACCAATTATAACCAAGCCAGCTTGCGCGTATTTAGTATGTAGCGCTTGTAGTGATTCATATTGCTTTGTAAATCCACACTCACTCGCGGTATTAACAATAAGTACAACCTTTCCTTCAAAGTCGCTAAAGTTAATTGTTTTACCGTTTAACGCAGTAGCCGTTAATTGATGAAATTCATGCATGATGGGCGCTTTTTATTGTTGTTAGCTACATTCTACCCGCTGTAGCGCGTTACTAAAAGTATAAAATTTAGGCTTGTTAATACCGCGTTCACCTCTTTGCTAATGGGTTGGCTGCTATTTAGGGCGTGTTGAACTTTGCGGATTGAAATTTGTTCAACCTAGGGGCGATCAAATCGCGGCGCGAGGTTTGTAACCTAGTGGGCTCGATAACTGCTCCTGCGTTATTCTAATGACTTACATCCATGTAAGAATAAGTAAAAACCGAGCAAAGCTTCCGCGTCCTGCTCACGCCCCTTACCTACATCCATGTAGGCAACAAAGAGTTTATCGCCCCTAGGCAGAACCCGAAGGGCAGCGCATGTTTGGCATTTATGCTGCGTTATCGCCTATTTATGGGGAATAACCACACTTCATAGGCTCTGCCTTGCCTAAGAACCAAACATACTGCTGCAAATTCAAACGCCAAAGGTCAACACGCCCTAATTTAAAATTAAAAATAACCCCATACTGGCAAGCGTTGTGTAATAAATATTATGTGTTTTATAGGCAACAATAATGGCAACGATAGCTGCGCTTAAATATGGGTTGTGCCAGTTTAGGTTGATCCCCTCTTCATTTATAAAAATAATGGGTACCCAAATAGCGGTTAGTACAGCGGGTGCGCTAAAGCTTAAAAACTGCTGCATTTTAGGGCCCACTTTAAAACCAAGGCGTTGATGTAAAAATAAGTAACGAGTAAAAAAGGTAATACACGCCATTAATAATATAGTGAGCATCATAATGGGCTGTCCTTTTTTTGTGTAAGCCTTGCAGTAAAGTAGCCTGCACTCATTGCTAGTAGAGCAGCACAAACTAACCACAATTCAAATCCCGTGCTTTTTAAAAGTGTGGCGCTAATACCCGCAACAATCACTGTAACCAGCGAGGCTAAATTTTTTATGCCCGGTACCACAAGTGCAATAAATGTAGCTGCAATAGCAAAGTCGAGCCCTAAATTTGTTAAATCAGGGAGCACACTTCCTGCAACTATGCCTATGAGTGTCCAAAGGTTCCATGCAATATAAAAACTAAAACCCGCACTTAAAGCGTATATTAGGCGCGCTTTTGTTTTATAGGCTTTGCGGTGATGCGAAAAGGCAAACAGCTCGTCGGTTAGTACAAAACTGATTGGTAAGCGCCACCGTAATGGTTGTGAAATAACTTTATGGCGTACGGCTAAACCGTATAAAAAATGCCGAGAGCTAATAATAAATGTGGTAAATAGAATAGTCAGTAAAGGGGTGTTACCGGCCATTAGTTCAATGGCAACTAATTGTGCAGAACCCGCGAATACAAGTAGTGACATTGCTTGTGTTTCTAAGGGGCTAAAGCCATTTTGAATCGCTAAAGAGCCACATAATATCCCCCAAGGAACAACCGCTAAGCAAAGCGGGAGCATGTCAAAAAAACCTTTTAATACTGCGCGTTTAGTTATATTCATTAATACAAGTAGGTAATATATGTGTGCGTTTAGTGTGCCATAAATAGGGCTTTATGTAATATCATTAATGCAGCACTAGTAAAACTTTGGAATAATAGTTTTAGTATCAAAATAATGTGCCAAAGACTGGCAACAAGTTGAGGATTTATATGCAAAGTATAAAAGTATGGGATGGCTTTATAAGAAGCTTTCATTGGTTATTAGTGATTAATATTGCTGTGCTTTACTTTAGCATTGACGAGGGCATGATTGAGCTACATTTTGTGGCTGGCTTTTTTGCAATCGCATTAATAGTGACTCGTTTAGTGTGGGGGCTGGTGGGCAGTAAAACGGCAAAATTAAGCGCGCTACTGCACTCGCCAATAGCAGTACTTAAAGAGTTTAAAAATCCTAGTAAAAGGGTGGGTCATTCGGCGCCAGGTAGCTACATGGTTTTGTTGTTTTTTGTGCTTATTATAGTGCAGTTAGTAACTGGGCTAATGAGCAGTGATGGCATTTTGACTGATGGACCTTTGGTGGAGTACGTGTCGAGCTCAACAGTTGATTTTGCAAATTGGCTGCACCGCCTTAATTTCGATATTTTATTTTATGCTATATGCCTGCATGTTACTGCCATAGTTGTGTATAAAATAAAAGGAAAGCCACTTGTCAAAGCAATGATCACCGGTAAACAGGCTAACATCGAGCAAGCCACTCAAACTAATATAGATAACACCCAGGCACCTTGGTTAGCGTGGGCTATTTTTGTTGGATTGCTCGTGCTACTGGCTGTTACATGGGGCAAAGAACCACTTAATTACTTGCTAAGTTAATAGCTAACAAAAAACAAAACGGCGCATAAAGCGCCGTTTTAGTGTGTGTTGTTTTAATTGTAATTAGTCTTTAAATTGCTTGTGGCAATCTTTACAGCCTTTGGCCCAAGCGCCAAATGCTTTACCAATTACCGCCTTATCGCCAGATTGAGCTGCTAAAGCTAACTTATCTGCATTGGCAGCAAAGGCATTGGCTTTTTTAACAAAGGTTGCATTGTCTGACCATACATCAGCTAAGGCTGCTGTATCACCTTTATCTGTGCCTTCGTAAAACGCTTCCCATGGCATTTTAGAAAGGGCGGCTGCGTTATTGGCGCGCATTTTAAATTGTTCTGCATCAAAAGGAATTTTACCTTTTAGCATTGCGCCCATATCGCTAATTTGCACTGAAATCATAGAAAATGCAGCTTGACGGTATTCAATAGCATCACTTGGTTCTTTAAATGCAGTATTTGCAGATACGCTAAGTGTACATGTTGCTAAAGCAACCCCTGCTAAAAATTGTTTAAATTTCATGTTTTGCCCCTGTAAGAAATTATATCTACTAATTAGACATCTTGAATCGATTACTTATTTTATTCAAGTGAAACTTTAATTCTCATAGCTTGTTTTCTGAATATATCATTACACCTTGTCATTTTATTGTTAACGACTGTAAACAGTGCGTTGTTATTAAGTGCCCTGTTGTGTACCTTGAGTCATCATAAAAATAAATAACGAAGGAAGTTTATGAAGCATAATATCTTTAAAATGTCGGCGCTTTCTGCCGCAGTAGTTATGACGCTAGCAGGGTGTGGTGGCAGCGACAATGACAATAATAGCCAAGTTGCTGTAGTAACTGATGTTGCACCAAAAGCAAGCGATGTAGCCGTTGCCGGTTTAAAGCAATGGGTACCTGTAACAGCTGAGTTTAATGCAAGTGATAACGATGGCGATACACTAAGTTATACATTTACTGAAAATGGTGAAGCGGTTGAAGCACAAGATGGCGTATATACTTTTAGCCACGGCTTACTCACTGTTGAAGGCGATACCTTTACCTATGTGTCTGTTACCGGTGAAGATGCCGTAATTGATTACACCGCTAATGCAAATGGTAAAACAGCGTCTGCACAGCTAAATATTACAGAAATAGCATCAGATCCATTAGCTAATCAGCAGTGGCACCTGCGTAACACAGGTCAAAAATCATATGCTTTAAGCGATGATATGAAGCAAGGTTTAGTAGATTTTTACGTTAATCAGGATGGCGATACTGAGGAAGAAGCGCAAGAAAGGGTTAATGCTAGTTTTGCAGAGTCAGAAGCAGAAGAGTTGGTTGCTGGCGAAGATATGAACGTAGCAGCAGCTTATGCTCAAGGTGTTACAGGTGCTGGCGTAACAGCGGTTGTTGTTGACTCTGGTATGGAAATTCGTCACGAAGATTTAGTTGATAACGTTTTACCTAATCGCTCTCTAAACTTAGATGCAGAGGCGCTTGACCGTACCGACCCTACAAGTTTGTCAAACAGTGGTGACCACGGTACTAGTGTTGCAGGCTTAATTGCAGCAAAAGGCTGGAATGGTAAAGGCGGGCGCGGTGTTGCACCAGATGCTGGTCTCATTGGCATGAACTACCTAGGTGGCGATAAAATTGAGCAAACCGAATTACTCGCTCATGGTTTCCCTGGTAGCGGCATTAGCACATCAGAAAACATTTCTGCTTTTAACCGCAGCTACGGTATTACCTTCCCAACGTTTATTGGTTACTCAGAGCTAGATGAAGCTATCGAGTCTTACCCTAACCTTAGCCTTCGTGATGGTAAAGGTGCGCTAAACATGAAATCAAGCGGTAACTCGTTTGTCGATGGTAGCGGTGAAGGGTCATTATGTGCTGATAACGGTGCAAATGAGTTAGGCCTTACTTGTTATAACGGCGCGTTTGAGCCAAGCCAAGGTCACCCATATTACTTAAGCGTTGCAGCTGTAAACGCTGATGGTACACATACAAGCTACTCAAGCGGTGGTGCTAACCTAATGGTTTCAGCCCCTGCAGGTGAATACGGGCGTTGGGCGCCTGCCATGGTAACAACTGACCAAATGACCTGTATTAACGGGTACTCAGGCTTTAATGGTAGCTCGATTACGGCATGGGCTGCAGCATATGGCGAAGACTTTGCGGCATCGCAATACTCATTCAACTATCCAGGCCATGAAGATAACGCTAGCTGTAACTATACCTCAACGTTTAATGGTACTTCTTCAGCAGCACCTAATGCGTCAGGTGTAGTATCACTGATCTTATCAGCTAATCCAGAGCTAACATGGCGCGACGTTCGTCATATCTTAGCTACTACCAGCACAGTCAACGATGCAGAAGATGAAGTTGTAACCCTTAGCGTTGGTGAAGGTGAATTTGTAGCGCATGACGGCTGGGTTGAAAATGCAGCAGGTTATAACTTTAATAACTTATATGGTTTTGGACGTGTAGATGCTGGTGCTGCCGTTGAGATGGCAAAAGAGTACGACGTAGCATTAGGCGAGCAAGTTATCACACAATGGAATGGTGTTGGTTCTGTTGTTGAAGAAGATGCCCTTACGCTAGAAATTCCAGACAACAGTGCTGCAGGTGTTACACAGCAAATCATTGTTGAAGAAGAGTTAAACATTGAAGCAATGCAGTTTAAGTTTGACGTAAGCAATGCTGAAATGGGCTTTGGGCTAGCTGATGGAACTCAAACCTCTGCTGGTACCGATTTAGCTATTGAAGTAACGTCTCCATCAGGCACCCGCAGTGTATTACTTGCGTCTAAACAAGCTCTATTCTACCCGGCTTATAGCTTTACTAACGGTTGGAGCACAGGCTATGTTTTAAAGGATGCGGTACTTATGTCTAATGCTTTTTATGGCGAGACAACAAAAGGTACGTGGACTATTCGCGTTCTTGATGCCGCAGCGGATAGCTTTGCTTTCACTGATGGTATTAAAAATGGTCTTGAAGTTACTGGTATTTCAAATAACCGTGCTGCAAGCGTTTTAGAAGGTGTTTCGTTAAGAGCATTTGGTCACGCAGGTCAAGAGTAAGGAATATAGATATGAAAATGAATAAATTAGTTATTTTAGGTGCTGCTGCGTGTATTTCTCTAAGTGCAACAGCGAGTTCAGTAGCAAATAAAGAACTGCAACTTTCAAAAAAGCCGGTAAATAGTGTGAAATACAGCAAAACCGACTTTGGCTCTTACGTTGTAGAAAAAAACTTACGTTTAGTACCAGCAAGTGTTGCTGCTGATGAGTATGTTGTTTCTACTAAAGGTGAGATGGCGATTGTTGAATCTTCTGAGGCTTCATCGTTAGTAACAAAAGGGACGCTGGTACGTAATGTACTAACAAATAACTTAACGTCGCTTTCTGGCAATATCACTATTTTGCTTAAAGATGACATGAACGCAACAGAGGTAGCTCAGCTATCTGGCTTGAAGGTAGTGTCTGTTTTCCCAGGCACTAAAATAGCGGTATTAGCTGTTAATGATGGTCAAGATATTTTAGCTGCTGCAGAACAGTTAAAGTCATCTGACTATACAAAAGAAGCACGAATTGAAGTGTTAGAGACTATTTATACTGCACAATAAAATTAAAATGTTGTGATAAAAGCCCGAGCAAAGCCTCGGGCTTTTTTATTGCTAATCATTAATATCAGCAAAAATCATCCCTCGGCGCATACTACGTGTGGCCAAAAATACTTCACCAAGTAACGACATAAAACCACATATTAATAAGGCCATTGCAGCAACAAAGCAGCTTGCAATGGTTACCCCTAAATTAATAGATTGAATATGCGATAAAAACAACTGCATTACCACGGCACATACTAGCAAAGCACTTAAAACGCTCATACTAAAAGCAATGTGAATACATCGCGAGCGCTTTAACAGGGCGCGTAGCTCTGTGGCCAAGGTTTTATTAAAGTCTTCATCGGTGCTTACTTTAAGTTTTCGCTCAAGTTGCCTCGCACGATCAGTAATGCGCGCTAAACGATTAGATAAAACTCCGAGTGTGGCTGCAATTCCCGTAATTAAAAAGACAGGGGCGACGGCAGTCTGAATTACTTTAGCCATGGTTAAAATATTTATAACATCGTTACTCATTCATTTTCCATAGAGAAGTTAGGGTTTGTTTACAGTGATTTACAAATGCCGGTTAGCTAAAAACTTGTTTTTTATTATTCACTTATGATTTTTGTGAAGGGCTTTTTTTGCACCTTTGTAATCTAGTTGTAATTGAGTTGTTGCTAGCTTAGGGGCTGAAGTTCTATATTAAAATCACAATTCTAATAATATCGAATTGAGTAAATACAATAATATAAAACACACTCCAGGGGAAATAATGTCTAATATAACACTGAAAAGAACCGCTATTTCATCAGCTATAGGTTTAGCTATGATGTCATACGGCGTAGCGGCTACACCTGATTTATCTAAAGGATACGTCCCAGAAACATCAAGTGTAAAAACATACTCTCAAGATAAAACCATCTCTACTAAAGCACGCTATATTATCCAGCTTGAAGATGAGCCGCTAGCAACCTACAAAGGCGGTATCGCAGGGCTTGAAGCAACCTCTGCCGCCGTTACTGGTGATAGTAAAATTAAACTTAGTTCAGCACCCGCTTTAAAATACAGCAGTTACTTAAAAGCCAAGCAAAAAAGTGTAGCACAAGTAGCTGCGTCTGTTAGTGGGGGCGCTGTATCACACTCATTCAGCACCCTTTTTAATGGCATCGTAGTAGAGGGTGAGCAAGGACAGCGTGAAAAACTCGCTAAACTTGCGGGTGTTAAAAAAGTATTTTTAGATACTGAGTACCACACATTAATGGATGCTTCTATTGATGTAATTAGAGGCGTAGAGGCTTGGCAGGCGCTTGGTGGCCAATCTGAAGCGGGTAAAGGCGTTAAAGTTGCGATCATTGACTCGGGTATTCGCCCAGAAAACCCAATGTTTTCAGATGTGGGTTTCGCAGCTGCAGAGTTTAGTGAAGAAGAGGCTGCTTACATCGCAGAAAACCCTGATTACTGTCGTATAGAGGGCGGTGAAGCAAATTTTTGTAATAATAAACTAATTGTGGCGCGTGCATTTGGCCCAACACCAAGTGATGTTCACCCTGATGAATATATTGGCTCTCCACTAGGATACGACGGTCACGGAACGCATGTTGCGGGTACCGCTGTAGGTAACCCAATTGAAATTACTTACCAAGACAATAACGTGTCAATCTCAGGTGTAGCACCAGCAGCACAATTAATGGCTTACAAAGCGCTTTGGCACACAGCCGATGGGCGAGGCAGCGGTACAACTGTAGCGCTCATGGCTGCATTAGAAGCAGCCATTAAAGATGGCGCAGACGTAATTAACAACTCGTGGGGCGGTGGTCCAGGTGGCAACCCTTCTGGTAGTGCGTACAGTGATTTATTCACCGCTGCAGAAGAAGCCGGTGTAGTGGTTGTAACCGCAGCAGGTAACGATGGTAACGGCGCACAAACTATTGGTTGTCCTAGCTGTATAGAATCGGGTCTCACAGTGGCCAATACGCAAACAGGGCGTTTTTTCTCTCAGCAAGTTGAAGTGGCAGGCGAAACTTATTTAAGTATTGAAGGAAGCAACGGTTTATTAACAGACCCAATCTCGCTCCCTATAATTTCTGCGCAGGTTGTAGCGCCTGATAACTTTGAAGGGTGTGAAGAGTTCGCTGAGGATATCTCATTTGCGGATTCTGTTGCACTTATCTCTCGTGGTAGCTGTGCATTTTCAGCTAAAGCTGAAAATGCGGCAAAAGCAGGTGCAACAGCGGTAATTATCCACAACAATGTTGCAGGCGGTGCAATGGGCATGTCTATGGATGATGCTACAATTCCAGCCTCAGCAATCAGCCAAGAAGATGGTTTAAGCTTAGTTGAGCTTTTAACAGCAGCTGAAGAGCCAGTTATTGCATCACTCGATCCTAGTGTTAAAAGAACAATTCAAGAGAAATTTACTGATGCAGTCAATTCTTCAAGTTCGCGTGGCCCTAATGGTGAGCCTAGCTTCTTAAAACCTGATATTGCAGCACCAGGTACTGATATTTTATCTGCGTATTCGCCAGATGAAGGAAATGGCATTACCTTTAACGCTATTTCAGGTACAAGTATGGCGAGCCCACATGTTGCAGGTGCAGCAGCGCTGATGAAGCAAGCTCACCCAGAATGGAATGCGGTACAGATTAAAACCGCACTTATGAGTTCATCTAAAATGGATGGTCTACATAAAGAAGACTTAGTGACAAAAGCTGATGCCTTTGATGTAGGTGCTGGTCGATTAGATGTACCTAATGCGCTAGAGGCAGCGCTTACGTTTGAACATGGCTCTTACGCCGATCCGAGCTGTTTAAGCGTTTGTAGTTTCTCAAATACCGTGCAAAACATGACAGATACAGCTGGCGAGTGGACGGCAAAAGTAGTAACAGATATGCAAGGCGCAGAAATCTCTGTGTCTCCTAATACAGTTACACTGGGTGCACATGGTTCTACTTCTACTGATTCAGAGGGTGCTGAAACAAGCACAGACATGGCTGAGTTTAACCTAGATATTGATTCAACGTTTAATGATGTTAAAGGTTGGAACTTTGGTCACGTTGTATGGACTCATACTGAAACAGGCCAAGTCGCGCATTTACCATTTGCTATTTATGATAACGAAGCAACCAATAGCAGTGTGTTTAGCGCAACAGTCGATGCCGATTCTTTAAACTCTTCTACTCCAGCAAAAATAGGGGTGCAATTCAACAATACTCTATTTACTGAAGAGCTATCTGTAAATGTAAAACTTGATGAGAATGCGGAGCTTCTAAAAGGTGCAGCGCCTGTTGTTGAAGTGACTAATGGTGCAGGTGAAGTAACATTAAGTGAAGACAACAAAGAGCTTACCTGGACGGGTACATTAGGGCCAAAAGAGTTTGCTATTAACAGCAGTGATTTCTTAGGTACCTTCTCATTGGCTGATGATGACTTTGAGCCTCAAGCGTGTCCTGACGGGTGTGATGAAATAACCATTACGGTTGAAGCTGACTTTATTTTTGATGGGAAAGAGTACTCAGCATTTACCATCTCAGATAATGGCTTTATTGCTGTTGGTGCAGATGTAAACACCACTAACTCTTGGAGCCCTCAAGCAATGCCTAATGCACGTACACCTAACGGTGTTATAGCGCCGCTTTGGGCTGACTTTGATTTAGCGGGTGGTACGTCTGGTGGCGGTGAGATCTATGTTGCTAAATTTGATAGCGGTTATGTTGTTGTAGAATGGCATGATGTTGAGCTTTGGGGTAGCGCTTCAGGTGATAAGTACACGTTCCAAGTGATCTTAAAAGAAGGCACTGATGAAATACGTATGAATTACATTGATGTACCCACATTGCCTGCTCCTTACTCTGCGGGTGTAGAGTCTGCCGATGGTAACGTAGGAGCTATGCTAGACACCGTTCCAACGGGTAATGGTATTGGTAGTGGCTACTTAGTCGATCAAATTAAAGGCGGTGTGGTTGATATTCAATACCAAGCTTTTGCAAAAGATCGCAGCCATTACACAGCAGCAGATTCTGTAGAAGTTGATGAAGAGCAAACAGTGACTATTGATGTATTAGCTAATGATATGGCTGAGTCGCGTTTTGTATTTGACGCAGTAGCTTCTTCAGAAACAGAAAATGCAGAATTCTCTGCCCATAAAGGCGTAAGAATTAAAGGTAGCCTAGTCGCATCAACTGTTGAGGTGGCTTCTGCACCTGCAAATGGTTCAACTACAGTGAATGAAGATGGCACAATTGATTATACGCCAAATGCGCAGTTCTCTGGTGAAGATAGCTTCACATACACAGTGCGTGAAGCATCAGGCACGACTGCTGAAGAAACCATGGTATCAATTGTTGTTAACGATACCATTGCAGACCCTCAGCCTGTGACCCCAACTCCAGAGCCTGAAAGCAATGGTTCATCGGGCTCACTCGCTTGGTTAACGTTACTTGCTGCGCCGTTTGCATTTATGCGCCGTCGTAAACAAAAGTAATTTTATAACTACTTAGTTATTTTAAAGGGAGCCTCGGCTCCCTTTTTACATAGCTTCACAAACTAAATTACATCACGCTTTATTATTAGGTATATTTAATATCATCAATAATAAAAAACATAGAGATTTAATAATGATTCGTTCTTCATTTACGCTAGCGGCGTTATCACTCGCGGTGCTAGCAGGGTGTGATAATGCGCCAAAAAGTACACCTTCAGAGACAGCAACAACGATGCAAACTCAACAAACAGAAAAACCAGTGAGCGCCGTGGCGCCGATTGCTAAAAAAGTACCGCATGAAATGACGATTCATGGCGATACGCGTATTGATGATTACTACTGGCTACGTGATGACGAGCGTAAAGCGCCAGAGGTTATAAGTTACTTAAATGCAGAAAACGCCTATACCGATGCAATGCTTGCGCATACTAAAACGCTGCAAGATTCGTTATTTGAAGAGCTAAAAGGGCGTATTAAAAAAGACGATGACTCGGTGCCAGTAAAAAGAGGTGATTATTTTTATTCATCGCAAACCCGTGGCGAAAACGAATACCCTACTTATGTTCGCAGTAGCGACTTTAAAGGCAGTGATCAGCAAGTTATTTTAGATGTAAATGCGTTGGCCAAAGATCACGACTACTTTGCTGTCAGTGGCTT
Source organism: Pseudoalteromonas sp. S3785 (assembly GCF_005887365.1). Taxonomy (NCBI): domain Bacteria; kingdom Pseudomonadati; phylum Pseudomonadota; class Gammaproteobacteria; order Alteromonadales; family Pseudoalteromonadaceae; genus Pseudoalteromonas; species Pseudoalteromonas sp. S3785. The sequence goes on from NZ_PNCT01000090.1 coordinate 17,280, forward strand.
ATCTTTAAGCACTAACGGAAATTTAATGGCGTACGGGGAAGATACTGTTAGCCGTAGAATTTACACCATAAAGGTAAAAGATCTAACCACAGGACAGTTGCTCGAAGACACGCTTGAGGGAACAAATGGCGGCGTTATTTGGGCAAACGATAATAAAACCTTTTATTACATTAAAAAAGATGCACAAACCTTACTTGGCTATCAAGTTTACCGCCATACATTAGGCACACCACAAAGTGATGATGAACTAATTTACGAAGAAACTGATACAAGCTATTACACAGGTATTAGTAAGAGCAAAGATGGCTCAGAAATATATATTTGGCACAGCAGCACCAATGCCTCTGGTATGTCGGTACTCAGTGCAGATGATATTAAAGCAAAACCTAAGCGCTTAATTGAGCGTGAGGACGACCTTGAATACAGTATTTCAAAGCTTGGCAATACGTACTACATTGTTACTAACTTAAATGCGGTTAACTTTCAGCTTATGAAAGTGGATGTAGATAAAGCGCATGATAAAGCAAATTGGCAAACGGTGATTGCCCCGCGCGATGATATTAAGCTTGAAGGCGTTGATTTATTTAAAGACTACCTTGTGTACCAAGAACGAGAGCAGGGTCAGTCGCGCCTTATTGTACGCCATTTAACTACTGGAGATGAGCATACGCTAAGCTTTAACGACAGTGCGTATACCATTGCAAGCTATGGCAATAACGATATAAACAGCGACAAATTACGTGTTTACTATACGAGTATGACTACGCCGGGCACCTCGTATGATATTGACCTTAAATCGGGCGATAAAACGCAACTTAAACAGCAAACTGTGTTAGGTGATTTTAACGCAGATAACTATGCCTCTGAGCGTATTTTTGTAAAGGCTCGCGACGGTATTAAAGTGCCGGTAAGCTTAGTGTACCGTAAAGATGCATTTAAAAAGGATGGCACAAATCCATTACTTCAATACGGCTATGGCTCGTACGGCGCAACAATGGACCCTACTTTTTCAAGCTCCCGCTTAAGCTTATTAGACCGTGGGTTTGTGTTTGCTATAGCGCATGTGCGTGGCTCGCAAATGTTAGGTCGCCCATGGTATGAAGATGGCAAATTATTAACTAAAAAGAACACGTTTAACGACTTTGTTGATGTAACTAAGTCACTAGTGTCACAAGGTTATGGTGCAAAAGACGAAATATTTGCTTACGGAGGGAGTGCTGGTGGTTTATTAATGGGCGCGGTGGTTAACCAAGCACCTGAGTTGTATAAAGGGGTGGTTGCAGCAGTGCCTTTTGTTGATGTGGTTACCACCATGCTTGATGAAAGCATACCGCTTACAACCAATGAGTATGGCGAGTGGGGTAACCCAAATGAAAAAGAGTACTATGACTATATGCTGTCGTACTCACCGTATGACCAAGTGGCTAAACAAGCGTACCCAAATATGCTAGTGACTACGGGCTTACATGACTCGCAAGTTCAATACTTTGAACCAGCTAAGTGGGTTGCAAAGCTACGTGACTATAAGACAGATGATAATAAACTGCTATTTAAAATAGATATGGAAGCCGGCCACGGCGGTGCGTCTGGTCGCTTTAAGCGCCTAGAAGATACAGCGCTTAATTACGCCTTTATGCTGGATTTAGCTGGTATTAAAAACTAAGTCAGCATGCCCTAATGGGAATAAAAATTAAGTAATGTTTTAAAGGTATAGCCAATGGCTATACCTTTATTTTTTGTGGCAAGTTAAAGCTAAACATGGTGCCTTTACCTAATTCGCTCTGCACGTTTATTTCGCTATCCATCAAGGCAAGTAAACCTTTACAAATAGCCAGCCCTAAACCACCTTGTTGGCGGCCTTCGTTATTAGAATTAGATGCTTGGTAGTGTGGATTAAAAATAGCATCTAGCTCATCATGTTTTATACCTACACCTGTATCAGAAACCTGCACAAATAACTGTGCATTATCTATATGCTTAACGTGGACAGCTATATTGCCGCCGTTAGGTGTATGCCTAATGGCGTTATCAATTAAATTACTCAGCACACGCTCAAGCTTTGCAATATCCGCTACAACAGGAAAATCGCAAATAGCAGGCTCCACGCTTAACTTAATGCCTTTGCTGTCAGCAGCCAGACTAAATTTGGCAATACAATCGTAAATTAACTCCCCTAAATTAAAGGTTTCTTTGTGTATGCTTATTTCGCCGTTTTCTAAGTGAGCGAGTTCAAAAATTTGCTCAATAAGTTGTTTAAGTTGTGCGCAATTGTTGAGCGAAACGTGTAAGTACTCTTGTTGCTCATTAGCGCTTAGTTGCGAACCTGATTGATTAAGTACCTCTAAAAATCCTTGTAAAGAAGCAAGCGGTGTACGTAAGTCGTGTGATAAATGAGTCAGTAGCTCTTTGCGTTGTTTATCGCTTTGCTCAAGTGCTTTAAATTGCTCATTAATACGGGTCACCATGGCCTGTATGCTTCTTCCTAGGCTATGCACCTCGTTACTTTTTTGGGTCGAAAAGTTACTCAGTTTTGTGTCTGTTAAGCTGTAATTGGCCGCTTCTATATTACTCACATCTTGAGCTAAACGTTGAATTGGGTTGGTAAAAAAGCGCAGTAAAATAAGCATTGCAATCAGTAAAAATGCCAAGGCCGATGTTAGCCATAATGCTGCAAGCCATAGTCGGTCGTTACTTTTTATATTATTAAGTGAAGTGTCGTAAGCTTCTCCACCAATTATGACGTACAGGTATCCTTGCAATGTGTCGTTATTAAACACAGGAGCGACAGAAAATATTTTTTGTTGAGTTTGGTCGCGCGGGTTATCTCCATATATAGGGGCTGCATCAGGGTTATTAATTAATGTTTTAAGGGGCGCTAAATTAATGTGTGTACGTTTTACCTTGCCGGGATCAGCTGAATAAGTAAGGATTTTGCCGTTTTCATCAACAAAATAAAACTCAAATGCGGGACCTAATAACATTAAAGTATGAAACAGGTTTTCAAGGGCTTTGTAATCGTAAACACCTTCTTTAATAAGTGGGTTATCTTGAACTAAGTGTTCGGCCAGTGCTAGATGTAGGTTTTGCTCGCCATGGTGTTTGGAATTCAGTTCTAGCTGTTTACTCCAGCTATAAACAAGTGCACAAATAAAACAAAAAATAATTACCAAAGAGATAGCTAGTTTTTGATATAAAGACAAATTGAACATAAAAGTTACCCAAGTTGGCTAGGGTTGAGTTTATAGCCTACACCCCATACGGTTTCAATAAAGGGTGCTTGATGATGCTGCTCAAGCTTGGCGCGTAAACGGTTGATATGTGAGTTAACCGTGTGCTCGTAGCCACTATGTTGGTATCCCCACACTTTATCTAATAGTTGCTGGCGACTAAATACGTGGTTAGGGTGACGAGCAAAATACACCAATAAATCAAATTCAGTGGCGGTGAGGTTAAGGGCTTGTTCGTCTAAATAAACTTGATGTGAGCTAAATTCAATGTTGAGCGAGCCTATATTTAGTGTTTGTTCGTTGCACGGGATGTCGTTTTCATTATTTTGAATCGCCAGAAGTTGAGAGCGGTGGCGTAACTGTGTTTTTACGCGCGCTTGTAATTCGCGAGCAAAAAAGGGTTTACAAATATAATCATCTGCGCCCATTTCAAGCCCAATTACACGGTCCATATCGCTACTTAGCGCAGTAAGTAAAATAACGGAAATGGTAGGGTAGTGCTCTTTAATTTTACGGCATAGGCTTAAACCATCCATTTGTGGCAGGTTTATATCCAGTAAAATAAGCCCGTAAGGTTGTTTTGCTATTCTTTTAAGTGCAAGCTCAGCGCTTATAACATGATCAACATGTAGATTTAGCGTAGTAAGTTGAGTTGTTATTAATTGACCGATTTCTCTGTCGTCTTCTACTACCAGTATTTTTTCGTGACGCATGTATTAACCTCGTAAAAAAAGGGACCTCCATGTCTCCTCACATCCCCATTACAAGCTGGTTATTACTGTGTGCGCTCAATCATTATTTTAGAGACAGGGTTATCAAATTTTTGCCCTGCACCGAGTGCAGAAGTTGATAGCCCATCTTGATTAGACACAATACCTGGATGCATTGTTATTAAATCAATAATGTCGTCGCGTATTTCGTTAAACCCTTCGCCATTTGCAGCCGGGCCAGGCACAGTTTCAGCCGTTTCGGTATTTGCCTCTGTACCTGCATCATAAGCTAAGGTGGTGCGCGTTAGCGTATCGCCTACTGCGAATGTAGATACATCTACAGAACTAAGACCGGTAAAAGCATCATTTGTATTCCCAAGCATGGCAGCAAAAGACAAATTAAGTACATCTTGCGCTTCAACAGATAGCGTTACAGTCGTTGTTTCTCCAGGGCCAATAGGGCCTTCTGCAGAGGCCGAAGCGAGTGCATTTTCGTCACTAAGGTACGCTTCGTTAGCGCCGCTTTCTGCAATCATTTCTAAGCCTATGGAGGCTGTTTCACCAAATTGCCATGGTGCGGTTTCATCAAATGCAATAACAGAAAGTGGCGATAGGGGCTGTCCAGCCGTTAAGTTACTAAAGGTAATAGTAAACTCATACACTACAGGTTCCGGCTCAACCACCACCACAGGTTCTTGATCTTCAATAGGGTCGTTATTATCGTTATCGCCACATGCGGCTAGTGAGCTGGCTAACAGTAAAATAAGCGCACTTTTTTTAAAATTAGAAAGAGATGACATAATTAACTCTCCTATTTAACCGTCACAGTTAATTTTGCAACGGGGTTTAACCATCTGTGTACGGTGTTACTTAAATCACTGCTACCGGCATTTAAGTCGTCGTCACCTAAATTACCCGGATGAATATGTACATTCACATTGCTATCTGTACTGGTTAAACCTGCGCCACCTGTACCTGCATCACCCCCTGGTGCTGCTGGGATCCCCGGCGTACCAGGCGCACCTGAACCTTCAACTACTAACTCATTGTTCTGCTCAGTACCTGCATCGTAGGCATTAAGATACACTGTATAGGTACCTGCTTCGGTTGGGATTTTCCAGCTATTAAGTCCAACAAAGCCATCATTGGTAGGTAATAACATGGCAGTAAGTGAAAGGTATTCGTTAGTGTCTGCCGTCATAAGGGTGGCAGAGGCAGAAGCCGTTGGGGCAAGTAACCCTTCAGCTGGGTTTGCTACCATATCACTTCCTGCCGCACTTGCTTGAGCCATTAGCTCGGCAATATTGCCGCCTTCAGCCATTGTTTGTAGCGCTGTTGAAGCCTCTGTCGCTACTTCAAACAATTTATCTTCAGCGTCGTGCGCTGTTATTAACACAGGTGTAAAGTGAATACCTTGGGTTAAATTTGTCAATTCTAAATCAAGCTCTGCAGCTTGTGTTGTTTGGCTTGCTACGGCTAAAAGAGTGGCAAGTGTAAGTGCTGATGTTTTCATTATTATTTCCTGTAAGTGATGATTCAGGTTAAGTATTGAATAACCACCTCAAGAAACTCTCACAAAGTTATCACTTTTTTATCACAGCGGGTTAGGATGTGATATTTAACAATACAGTTATGATTTATGGACACCTGCTCAATAAAAAGGCAGTATGTATTAACTAATAAGGAGAGCGTAATGGAAGAAAATCAACAGCTTGAGCCGTTATCAAAAGACGAAAAAACATGGGCAATGCTTTGTCACTTAAGTGCTGTAGCCGGTTTTGTTATTCCGTTTGGGTCGATACTTGGGCCATTAGTGGTATGGCTTATTAAAAAAGATGAAATGCCAATTGTCGATTTACACGGTAAAAAATCGTTAAACTTTCAAATCACTATGGCTATTGCCTACTTTGTGTGTTTTTTACTTGTGTTTGCTGTAATAGGCTTGGTTTTGTTGCCTCTTGTGGCTATTTTTTCGTTTGTCATGGTGGTTTTAGCCAGTATTAAAGCCAACGAAGGCAAAGAGTTTAATTACCCGCTGAGTTTAAATTTGATAAAATAAACAGCCACATTTTAATAAACCCAGCTTTATGCTGGGTTTTTACTTTAAGTACTTAATGCTTTATATCACCTTATTTTTTAGTGCGTTTGTGTCCGCTACTTTATTGCCAAGCTCTTCAGAGGTGGTACTTGCGACGATGATAAGCCAAGCAAAAGCTAATCTATGGCTGCTGTGGTTAGCCGCTACGTCAGGCAATGTACTAGGAAGTTGTATTAATTATTGGCTGGGTACCCATGTGCTGCGCTTTAAGCACAAAAAGTGGTTTCCTGTCTCTGAGCAGGGAATTGTTAAAGCACAATCTCAGTTTAAAAAATATGGCGTGTACAGCTTACTGTTTGCTTGGCTACCGATTATTGGCGATCCGCTAACGGTTATTGGTGGCATATTTAAAGTACGTTTTAGTGTATTTTTATTGCTAGTAACACTTGGCAAAGGCGTGCGGTATTTAGTCGTTATTGCCCTTGCCATAGGCTTAGATAAAATAATTTAATATTATTTAACCCAATCAAGCGTGAGTGATACCGAGTCGGCAAAGCGCAGTGCATGTGGTTTATCCACACGTGCTTTGGCGTAATGCACGCTGGGGTGTTTATGGCATACAGCAAGTATTTCGGCAACCAGCTTTTCAAGTAACAAAAAGTGACCCTGTTCTACTAGGTTTATCACCTCTTTGGTGATCACTTTATAATTAAGTGCTTGTTCTACTTCGTCTGTTTTACAGGCTTCATCAGCAGGATAGTGAATTTCTAAATTAATCACTACATCTTGCTTTTTTTCCCGCTCTTCAGGGTTAAAGCCAATAAACGTACGTAAGCGTAAGTTGGTTACGTTAATAATTGCGTTGGCCATTATTACCCCTTAATAAGTTGTAAAAACTCGTTACGCGTTTTAGAGTCTGATCTAAAGTTACCTAGCATTACCGAGGTACGCATGCTTGAATTTTGCTTTTCTACACCGCGCATCATCATACACATGTGTTTAGCTTCAACAATAACACCCACGCCTTTAGCTCCGGTCACTTCTTCAACGGCTTTTGCAATTTGATGTGTTAATTGCTCTTGTATCTGAAAACGGCGTGCAAACATATCAACAATACGTGCAAATTTAGATAAGCCCAGTACTTTACCATCGGGAATATAGGCAATATGACAACGACCAATAAAAGGTAATAGGTGATGCTCACACATAGAGTAAAGCTCTATATCTTGCACAAGAACCATATCGTCTGCGTCTGAGGTAAATACTGCATTATTGGTAATTTCATCGAGCGTTTGACGATACCCTTTTGTTAAATACTCCATGGCTTTAGCTGCACGTTTTGGCGTGTCGAGCAGACCTTCACGATTAGCATCTTCACCTACAGCAGTAATTATATTTTGATAACTTTGTTTTAATTCGTCATGCATAAATTTCTCAGTTTTAATGTGTGTTTTACTTTAAATGGCGACCACCATCCACAGGCAAAGCGCGGCCTGTGATGTAGTGGCTGCGCAGCAATAAATCAATACTATTAATAATTTCTTGGCAACCAGGCTCTATACCCATCAATGATTTTTTAAGGGTTTTAGCACGATAAGCCTCGTCATCATGTTCGTTAAAAATAATCAACGATGGCGCTACCGAATTCACCTTTATATTTGGTGCGTACTTAGCGCTAAATGACTTGGTTAAGTTATCAAGCGCAGCCTTACTTGCGGCATAGGCAATGTGTTTTGGGCTACCTGTTTCAACAACATAATCGGTAAGGTGAATAATGTCTGCAGGAGTGCAAGCCTCGGCTTGGTACGTCATTAATAACTCTGCACAGGCATTATTAATTAAATACGGCGTTTTGGCATGAATGCGCATCATATTGTCAAACAAACTCGAAAAATCAGGGTTACTGGCTTCGCAGTCCCAACTGGAGGCATTGTGCACTATGGCACGTAAGGAGTGCGTATGCTGTTTAAGTATTTCAATAAAACTGGCAATACCAGCATCGCTGCTAAAGTCGGCGTGTAAGCATACTGCGCCTTGTTGTTCTAACTCATCGACCGCATTGTGGCGCGTACGATAGGTAATAATAATAGCTTGGCCTTGCGATAAAAAGTGCTTAGCAAGTGCAAGGCCAATACGTTGACCAGCACCTGTTATTAAAATAGGAGATGTCATGTAATGCAGTTTTCTCTTTGGCAGGCGTTAAAATTAACTATAAATTAGCTTTTTTTCTACGTAACATTACGGCAAATAGATCAGCTAGTGCTTATGCAGCACTAGCTGTTTGAGCCGTTACAACTCATCGTAAATAGTCGGAATGGGTTGGCGCTTATGCTGAGTGCGTACATAAATCTCAGTTAGCTTTTGCTCAACCTCTGCAGCCACTGGCTTACCTTCTAAAAAGTCGTCAATTTGCTCATAGCTTAGCCCTAACGCTTCTTCATCAGTGAGGCCTGGGCGGTCACTTTCTAAATCAGCAGTAGGGGCTTTTGTCACTAATAGCTCTGGCGCACCTAAGGCAGTTGCAAGTGCACGAACTTGACGTTTTGATAAGCCAAATAATGGGGCTAAATCGCATGCGCCGTCACCAAATTTGGTGTAAAAACCAGTAATGTTTTCAGCGCTGTGATCGGTACCTACCACTAAGCCTTGGCAAAAACCTGCAATTTCGTATTGCGCTACCATGCGTTGGCGTGCTTTTACATTACCCTTAACAAAATCAATTTTAGCTTGGTCGGGCAAGCTTTCGCCACTACCAACAACCGCCGCCATAGCTTGTTCGTGTAATGCGTCGGCAGCAGGCTTTACGTTTACGGTCATACGTTTGCTTGGCTTAATGAAATCAACGGCCATTTGCGCTTCGTCTTCATCTGCTTGTACACCGTATGGCAAACGAACTGCAATAAATTGGTACTTATCCGTGTTTTGCTCAGCGTTTAGTTCATCTACGGCTAATTGACATAAACGTCCACAGGTCGATGAGTCAACACCACCGCTAATGCCAAGTACTAGCGATACACTGTGGGCTGCCACCAAGCGTGCTTTTATAAAGTTAACTCGACGGGTAATTTCGGCATTTACATCAATAGTTGGCTGAACTTTCATTTCAGCCATAATTTCGGCGCGCATGGCCAGCTCCTTGTCATTTAATAAGTCGTTTTTAAATAGGCTTACATTATCTGGTTTAGTGGTGATTAATTAAAGTCCTAAATGTGCTTTTATACGGCTAAGCTCGGCTTTTAGTTCCTCAATTTCTGCAAGTAACTCGTTAATTTCATCGTTTTTAACTTCTGCGACTTCTGCAGCTGGCGCTGGGCTTGGCACTAGTGCTGGGTCAGCAAAAAGGTGCATGTAGCGATTTTCTCGTTTGCCGGGCTCACGCTTAAGCTTTGTAACGTAGTCATCTTTTGCCAGCGCGCTCAGAGCTATTTCTACTTCGCTCACGTTTGTAAACTCAGCTAGACGCGCGCTGCGCGTTCTCAGCTCACCGGGTGTTTGTGCGCCGCGCAGTAACAGTAAGCATAGTATTGCCCGTTGCTGCGTGCTTAGCTGTAAACTACTAAATTCTGTATTACAAAAACGGTGGTCGTATTTATTAACTCGCCCCGACAGCCCTTCGTCTAGCGTTACAAGGCGCTGGCTTATAAGCTCATCAAGTGTTTGTTGAACCTCACTTTCGCTCAAGTTTACAACCGGATCTCGGTTGGATTTTTGGTTACACGCATTCGTTAGTGCGTTCAACGACAGTGGATAATGCTCGGGTGTAGTGCTTTGCTTTTCTAAAAGGCAGCCAATAACGCGCTGCTGATTTGCTGATAAATGCATGGCTTTTCTTTATTAGTAAACAGTATTTTTAGCTTACACCTTTATTGTGTACCAAGCCATTGTTGCAATTTAGGTTCTAGTGCAGCAGAGTCTAAAGGTTTGGTTAAATAATCATTCATTCCGGCATCTAGGCACTTTTCTTTGTCGCCCTGCATTGCATTTGCCGTTAACGCAATGATTGTAATATGTTTATTATGCAGGCCCGCTTTACCTTCGCGTATAGCTTGCGTGGCTTGGTAGCCATCCATCACGGGCATTTGGCAATCCATTAAAACTAACTGGTATTTTTTGTCTTGGCTGCTGTTTAGCTTATCTAATGCATCTTGGCCGTTTTGTGCAATATCAAAGGTAAGGCCAATTTGTTTTAACAAAGCAGAGGCAACCACCTGATTTACTTTGTTATCTTCTACTAGAAGCACTTGTGCGTGCGCTGATATTTCTTTAGGTTTTTCGGTCAACTCATTTTGCAGTTGCGCTTGTCGCTGTTGTTGCTCTATGAATTTATCGTTAGTCAGAGAATCAAATAAATCTGACGGGGTGAGCGGTTTAAATATCAGGCAATCTATATTTATACCAATGTTGTTATGCTCTTGGGAGTAACTCATCGGTGCCATAACGACCAGCTTACTTTGCTTGGTTGTTACCCTGTTTTTTAATGCGTTGATTTGTAAGTGTGCAGCGTGCTCAAAAAAATAATAATCGACTAGCAGTGCATCTGGCTGGGTATCGCAGTTATCAAAATAATTAATAATGTCGCTATAGTCATTTAAAATAGTAACGTGTGCGCCCCATACGCGTAATTGTTTAGCGGCAATATTGGCGTTAAGTGTACAGGTATCAACAATTAAAATATGTTTGTTATTAATTAAGTGGCTGGGTAAATCTTGCGCTTTCGTTAAACGGGGCTGTATTTTTATAGAAAACGAAAAAGTACTGCCCTCATTAAGCATGCTGGTTACGTTTACTTCGCCTTCCATTAGTTCACAAAGTTGCTTAACGATAGCTAGGCCAAGGCCTGTGCCACCAAATTGACGAGTAGTTGAAGCATCGGCTTGGGTAAATGAGTCAAATAAGGTCTTTTGCTTTTCTGCGTCTATGCCTATGCCGGTATCAATAATAGAGCAGTGTAAAAAGCTGCCATCAGTGGTATCTTCTATCTGCGCAGTTACCAAAATTTGCCCATCAATCGTAAACTTAACGGCATTGCCAATCAGGTTATTTAAAATTTGTCGCAATCTATTTGGATCGCTAATTATTTCGCTAATTGTAATTTGGGTGGCATCTAAAATAAGGTGGGTATTATTTTGCTCCACTTTAAGCGCAAACGACTCAACCACTTCGCCCAGTAGTTTAGGTAAGTTAAATTGCACGTTTTCTATGTCGAGCTTGCCCGCTTCAATTTTAGAAAAGTCTAAAATATCGTTAATGATATTTAAAAGCGATTGTGCCGAAGATTGAGCAAGCTCAATATGGTGCTCTTGCTGCTGGTTAAGTTGGGTACGCTTAATAATATTTAGCATGCCCAATACGCCGTTCATTGGGGTTCTTATTTCGTGGCTCATACTGGCTAAAAATTCGCTTTTAGCCATAACAGCTTGCTCTGCGGCCTCTTTGGCGGTGACTAGCTGTTGTTCGGTTTCAATGCGTTGCTGGCTTGAGTGTAGGCTGCCTACTAGTGCGGCTATAGCTATTAAAAAGCTTTCTTCGTTACGCGACCACGGACGCATTGAGGCGCATTGCTCAGCGCAAACTATGCCAATGGTGCCATTTCCCGCGGGTATGATTACGCACAGCATGGCATTAATATTGAGCGGCGCTAGGTAATGTTTTTTAAGCGGTTTTAATAGCGGGTGTTTTTGAGCATCACTAGTACTAAAAACAGCGTGTTTTTCGATGGCTTCAAAAAAATCAGGGGCCTCACTTTTAAGCCACACTGCATTATTATTGCCCATTCTGTTTTCAATATTGTGAGAGGCGATAGGGCTTAACGAGGTCTTTGAGCTATTAAAAAACCAGATACTGGCTTGCTCAATGTTTAATGCATGGCAAATAGATTCAGTAATGACTTGTTTGGACTGGCTTAGCTGGCCACTTAAAATAAGCTCGTTAGCAGTAAGCGATGCTAAAATTTCGTTATGTAGAGCTATTTTGCTGTTCTCAAGTTCAATACGTTTACGGGTATCAATATTTTGTAGTGAGCCAAATATTCTCACGCAACGTTCATTTTTTCGCTCGGCCTCACCATGAATAAGCACCCACATTTCACGCCCTTGTGAGTCGATAACTTCAAGCTCGGCTTCGTAACTTTTGCCTTCTTTAATTGCAGATTCAACCAGCTGAGTAATGCGTTCTCTGCTTTCACCGGCTTTAAAATAATTTAAGTTTGTTGGCCATGAGGGCTCTTTATTTAGGGGGTATTTAAATATTTTTTTGGTCATATCTGACCAATACACTTGTTTGGTTTCTAAATTAAATGACCACGCACCAATTTGCGCAAGGTCACTCATTGCCTCCAGCATTTTTTCGTTTTGTTGTTGGCGGTTTAGCATTTTTAAAAAGAATAAAAATGCCCATATTAGTAATCCGCAAATAATTATAATGGCAATTCTAAGCGGCCATATAGTTGAAGGAGCAGGGCTCCACCCCTCTTTAGGCGCTACGTATAATTGCCAGCTTCCCCCTTGAAAATTAAGCGTAAAATCCAGCGGATCTTGTGTGGTTATATTGCTATTACCGTAAAAAAACTCGCCTTTTTTGCCTAAACCATGACGCCCTTGAATGGCAATGTTGTAGTTTTTTTCAAGCTCCTTTATACCTGAGTTTTTATAGACTTTTTCAATGTCGAGCACCACTGATAACAGCCCCCAAAAGCGGTTTTCGGGCGGAATATAAACCGGCACTCTGGCAATAAGGGCAATGTCGCCTTGAACAAGCTTAAGTGGTCCCGCCATAACAATTGTATTGGTATCACGGGCTCTAATGGCATCTTGGCGTTGGTTTTTTTGTTCTAAAAAGTTTAAGCCAATGGCTTTTTCGTTACCTTTTAGTGGGTAAGACATACGAATTATCATGTCGGGTGCGCCACCAATATGGCGTAGCTCACTGGAGGTTTTAAATAAAGGCGCGGCAATTTGCTCAAACCGTGCTTGCTGTAATTCAGGTTCAGCCGATACTGCAACCGCTAAACCACGAACTAGCTGAATGTTTGATACTAACGTTGCTTCTAGCTGTGCACGATATGTACTTACCTGAGATAAAATTTGTAAGCGGTGGGCGTCTTTTGCGCGATTATAGTTAATTCTATCAAGTACAATGCTCACTACTACAATTAGCGTAAGCGATAACCAAAAGGTCAGCTTATAGTTGCTGGTAGTGTTTTTTTTGTTGTTATTTTTTGGCGGCATTGGCTAAGTCATGCTGTTATTTTAGGCAATTTAACTATAGCTAATTTATTGCATAAATAAAAACGGCGCTGATAAATAAGCGCCGTTTTATTTTTATAATTAGTAGTTTAACTATTAAGCATCCGTTACTTCACGCGCCCAATGGTTTTGCTTAGCGACATGTAATTTACGGTAGCCGTCAAGTAGAGCTGCATGCTTTTTAAAGCCTTCAAGCGATAAACCAGGGAAGGTTAAACCATTGAATAATTTACGGCCTTCTGCAATTTCAATAGCAAGCGTTACGTTGTCGTTGCCAAACATTAAACCAAGAGCTTCTTGGTAGTCAGCGTACTCACGTTCGTCATCGTACTTAATTTCAAGAATGGCTTTCAAACAACGGAAATGGCGCATTGCCTCTTCGCTTACTTGGCCTGTGTGCAGTATCCAGTCTACCCAATCAATGGCTTCTTCGTTGCCTGCAGCTAAGCATAGGTGCGCTTTAAGCTCACCAATACGCAGTGTATGCCATGGTGTGTCGGCGTCGGTGGCAAGGCCAATAAATTCTGCAGCACGAATAATATCGCTGTGGCCTGCTTCTTCTAGGCTGTCGTAAATGTCCATCCACTGCTGCGTATCGTACTGATCAAGCGATAAGAATGCATCACGGAATTTAGCGCCTTCGTTGTTATTACGCCAAATTAGTTCATCAACTGGGTAAATGTCTGACATCCCTGGCACTAAAATACGACACGCATACACGTTTAAGTGTGTGTAATCCATGATGTAAATATCGTGGCCCATGCTGTGAATTAAGTCAGTACAGAAGTTGTATTCTTGCTCTGTTGTACCGCTAAAGTCCCAATGCACAAAATCAAAATCAGGTGTTGCGCGGAAAAAATCATGCGAGATTAAACCGCTTGAATCGATAAAGTGCAGTTCAATGTTTTCAGGTGTTGCAACTTCATCGTTATCAAACGTAGCCGGTTGGAACACATCAAGTTGGTCAAGGCGACGACCTTGCAGTAGCTCGGTAACCGTACGCTCAAGGGCAACTTCAAATGACGGGTGAGCACCAAACGAGGCAAACACAGAGCCATCAACAGGGTTAATAAGCGTTACGCTCATTACAGGGTATTTACCGCCAAGTGATGCATCGGCAATACGTAAATGAAAACCATGACTGCGAAGCTCCTCACACGCTTCATGAATTTTAGGGTATTGCTTTACAACGTCTTCAGGGACAATTGGCAAACAAAGACCTTCTGCGATAATACGATTTTTAATAGCGCGCTCAAATACTTCTGATAGCCCTTGTACGCGAGCTTCAAATTTAGTATTGCCTGCGCTCATGCCGTTAGAAACAAAAATATTACCAATCACGTTTACCGGAATGTATACGTCTTGGTTATCGCGTTGGCGTGTGTATGGCAGTGCACAAATGCCGCGCTCGTTATTACCTGAGTTAAAATCAAATAGGTGTGAGGCATTAAGCTCGCGCTCTGGGTCAAAGTAATCCCACAGGCTTTCGTCCATTATGCCCTCTGGCACTTCATTGCCTTCAACTTTAAACCACTTCTCATTTGGATAATGAGTAAAGTCGCCGTTTGCAAATTCTTCACCTAAATAAAAGTCGGCAAAAAAGTAATTGCAGCTTAATCGTTCAAAGTATTCACCGAGCGCAGAGGCGATAGACGCTTTATCGGTTGCGCCTTTACCGTTGGTAAACATAACACCGCAGTCGCTGTCTTTTATATGAACTGAATAACAGTTAGCTACAGGGTTAAGCCAAAGTGCTTCTTCAATATTGATGTTTAGCGCTTTAAGCTTGTTTTGCATGGTAGAGATAGACGATTCTAGGTCGCGGTCTTTACCTTTGATAAATGTTTTTTCAGTCATATGAGTCTCAACTAGATCTGCACAAAATGTGGAATAGCTATTATCGTGGATTTTGATGTTTATTTCACCCTTTGCGAGTAAGAACATTATTATTTAATAAAACTATGGTTATTATATGTGCAACAAATAGTGTAAAGGACATATTAATGTTTAAAGTAATCAAATGGCTAGTATTGCTCATTGTGGTTTTAGGATTAGCAGGTACGGCGCTGGTTTACGGCGTATTAAGTTTAAGTATGCCCGCACTTGATGGTAAAGGGCAAAGTACAGCAATTAATAAACCGGTTACTATTTCGCGTGATGCACTAGGCCAAGCGGTTATAAATGCGCAAAGCCGCAATAACGCCGCATATGGATTAGGCTATGCGCATGGGCAAGACCGCTTTTTTCAAATGGACTTATTAAGACGTAACGCCGCAGGCGAGCTCAGTGAGTTATTTGGTAAAGCGGCCCTTGGGCTTGATAAAAAAATGCGCTTTCATCAATTACGCAAACGCAGCCGCGCTATATTAAACACCTTACCCGAAAGCGATAAACAACTATTAAACAGCTACGCCCAAGGTGTAAACGAAGGGTTGGCACAAGTTGGCTTTGCAAGCTTTGAGTATTTACTAACAGGCGCAGCGCAAAAACCATGGCAAAGTGAAGACAGCCTATTAGTTATATTTAGCATGTACCTTGATTTACAAAGTGCCACCTTTGAGCGCGATAAAGCACTTATACACATTGAGCAAGCATACGGACAACACATGGTTGATTTTTTAACACAACCTAGCCAATACCAAGCAGCGCTTGATGGCAGTAAGCTCGCCCCGTTTACAGGCACCATTCCTCAGCTACCAGTGCAAGCACAGCACACGGTTAAAAATATTCAGGTAAATCAAGAGCGCGGTAGTAATAACTGGGCAGTAACCGGTGCACATACACAAACAGGCGCAGCTATGCTCTCGGATGATATGCATTTATCGATGGCGGTGCCTGTTATTTGGTACAAGGCGCAACTTAACTACCAACAAAATGGCGAGCAAGCTCAGGTAACTGGCGTGTCACTGCCTGGCGCACCCGCTATTGTGGTGGGTAGCAATAATAAAATAGCGTGGGGCTTTACTAACGGCTACATAGATACCGCCGATTGGATAGCACTAAATGATGACAGTAAAACATGGCAAGTCAATGAGCCTATTGTAATGGCTGATGGCGAACGGGAAGATTACTCACTCACTTTAAGTGAATACGGCCCAGTAAAATATATTAATAAAAAGCCTTATGCACTTAGTTGGGCTGCGCATCAGCCTTATGCCGTTGATATGGAATTGGTAAAGCTTGAACAAGCAAATACGGTTGATGATGCATTAGCAATAGCGAGTAATGTGGGTATTCCGGTACAAAATTTAATGGTGGTAGATAGCCAAGGCAGTGCTGCATGGCAACATATTGGCGCTATACCGGCACGTAAAACACCGAGTGAGCTAAGCGTGAATGAAAATGAGTACTCACCCGACTGGCAGCAAAATGAGCATCAGCGCCCTCATGTTAAAAACCCGCAAAATGGACGATTATGGACAGGTAATTCGCGCGTTGTGTCAGCCACTGATAATACCCGTTTTGGCAATGGCGGGTACGCGCTAGGGGCTCGCTCGAGCCAAATACGCGATAGATTATTTGAAAAACAAAGCTTTGCTGAGAGCGACTTTTACGCGTTACAGCTTGATAACCAAGCCCGCTTTTTAACGCCATGGCACACATTGCTACTTAATCAGCTTAAAAAAGACAAAGCCAAAAACGCACAGTACATAAGTGCACTTGAAAACTGGCAGCAATGCGCATGTGCAAGCTCGGTAGGTTACACCTTAGTTAAACACTACCGCAGCACATTAATAAATACTGTTTTTGCAAACATGGAGCACACACTCAATGAGCAAGACGCCACGCTTAAATATGTAAAACGCGACTTAGAACCGGCTATATGGCAGCTTATTAAAGATAGGCCGGGCTCATGGGTAAACCCTGAGTATAAAAATTGGGACGAGCAGTTATTAGGTGCATTTAGCCAAACAGTGACAGCACTTGGGGCTGAGTATGGGGATAACTTACAAAATTGGCAGTGGGGTAAAGTAAATGCACTTAATATTGAGCACCCGTTTGCTAAACAAATGCCCATACTGGCTAAGCTTTTAAATATGCCTGTAGCGCCAGGTTTTGGTGATAGCTACATGCCCGCCGTACAAGGCAAAAGCTTTGGTGCATCGCAGCGCTTTATTGCCCAACCTGGGCATTTAGAAAACGCCATTATGGCAGTGCCTGGTGGGCAGTCGGGGCATCCACTATCCGCGTTTTATCGTGCAGGCTTTAGTGACTACATTGAAGGTAAGCACACGCCTTTACTACCACAAACGCTAATACATCAAATAGTGATAGAGCCAGCACGATGAACTAAATGACAGTTAATCACGTTCTATATAATCATTAATAAATCAACAGAGAACTAAAATGAAAAAAATACTACCCGCATTAATAACAGGCTTATTACTTAGCAGTGCAACACATGCAGATGAAAATCCGGTAACGGCAGAAAAACTAAGCGACAGTGTGTATGTACTGTTTGGCCAAGGCGGTAACATTGCCGCAAGTGTAGGGGAAGATGGCATTTACATTATTGATGATCAGTTTGCTAAGCTTTCAAACGACATTAAAAAAACCATTAGCGATTTAAAACCCGGTAGTGCAGAGTTTGTAATTAATACGCATCATCATGGTGACCACACTGGCGGCAACGAAAACTTTGCCAAAGCCGGTGCGCATGTCATTGCGCACCACAACGTACATAAGCGATTAGAAGAAAAACACGGTGCAAACTCAGATTACCTGCCACGCATTAGCTTTGGCCACGATTTAAAACTGCATTTTAATAACGAACACGCGCATGTAGTGCATTACGCCCATGCACATACTGATGGTGATGCGGTGATATTTTTTAATAACGATAACATAGTGCACATGGGCGACATTTACTTTAACTTTGGTAGCTTACCGTTTGTTGATGTAGATAGTGGCGGCAGTGTTGATGGAATATTAGCGGCCGTAGATGACGTTATTAAACAAATAGATGAACGCACCATAGTGATACCTGGGCATGGGCCGGTAAGTGACCGTTCAGGGCTGGTAACGTATGCTAAACTTGTTAAAAAAGCCAAAGATTTAATGCTAAAAGCAATGCAAAATGGCGCAAGCTTAGAGCAAGTACTAAAAGCCGATCCGTTAGCCACGCTTAATCTTAAGTACGCAGGTTGGCTGCCAAAAGAGAAAGTGACTACACTTTTTTATCGCAGTTTAAAGTAGTACGTGTAACGTAAAAAACATGATACAAAGCTGAGTGTACTTAAGCCTACATTCGGCTTTTATTTTCTTATGCCCAAAGGAGTTGTGTATGTCGGCAGAAAAAACCCACCTAGAAATTTGTAACTTAACAAAAGAGCAGTATCCGCAAATTAAGACCTTAATGGATCAGGCTTACCCTGATTTAGGTGGCGCGTGGCCAAGCCATACTATTTTTAGATTGATAGATCAGTTTCCTGAAGGGCAAATAGGCATAGTGGATGATGGCGTGCTGGTGGGCATAGCACTGAGCGTGCAAGTTGATTACACGCGTTTTTCAAACCCGCATACGTACGAAGACATAGCCGATGGCCACGACCGTGTATTTAGTGACTCCGACGGCGATGCGCTATATGGTTTAGATGTAGCCATTAGCGAAACCCACCGAGGCATGCGCTTAGGACGCAGGCTATACGATGCTCGTAAAGAATTGTGCCGCCAATATAACCTACGGGCAATTTTAGCCGGTGGGCGTATTCCGCGTTATTACAATCACAGCAGTGAAATGACGCCAATGGAATACATTGAAAAAGTTGACCAAAAAGAGCTTTACGACCCAATTTTAAGTTTTCAACTCTCTAACGACTTTCAGGTAAAGCGGTTACTTAAAAAATACCTGCCAGAGGATCAAGAGTCTGTAGGTTACGCCACATTACTTGAGTGGAATAACATAATGTATGAGCCAACCGATACAGTACTCGAATCGACTAAATCGATTGTGCGGGTAGGTGCGGTGCAATGGCAAATGCGTTGTGTTGAGTCGGTTGAAGAGCTACTTAAACAAGTGGAATACTTTGTCGATACAGTCTCTGATTATAAAAGTGACTTTATTTTATTTCCGGAATTTTTTAATGCGCCACTTATGGGGCTTACCGAACAAAGTAATCAAACTGAGGCTATTCGCTATTTAGCTGAGTACACCGAAACGTTTAAAAACGCCATGTCGCGTATGGCAATAGAGTACAACGCTAATATTATTACTGGCTCTATGCCCCTTGCCGAAGATGATAAAATTTATAACGTCAGTTATTTGTGCCACCGAAGCGGTAAAATAGACGAGCAGCGCAAAATACACATCACCCCGCATGAGCAAAATGACTGGGTGATTCAAGGCGGCGACAAAATTGCCGTGTTCGATACCGATGCAGGGCGTGTGGGTATTCAAATTTGTTATGATGTAGAGTTTCCTGAGCTTTCGCGTATTTTAGCCAAGCAGGGGCTTGATATACTTTTTGTACCATTTTGGACCGATACTAAGAATAGTTATTTACGGGTTCGCCATTGTGCGCAAGCGCGCGCAATCGAAAACGAATGTTACGTGGTTATTGCAGGTTCAGTGGGTAACTTACCTGAGGTAGAAAGCTTAGACGTACAGTACTCACAATCAGCTGTACTAACGCCATCAGACTTTTCGTTTCCGCACGATGCAACATTAAATGAAGCCACACCTAATACCGAAATGTTATTATTTAGCGACCTTGATATGGATAAGCTAAAAATTCTTCATAGCGAAGGTACGGTGCGCAATTTAAAAGATCGCCGCGAAGATTTATACGACGTAATTTTGAAAAAGAGAGATGTTTAATGGCATGGGTTTATTTAGTCATTGCAGGCCTGCTTGAAATAGGCTGGCCAATTGGTTTAAAGGTATCGCAAAACCCGGATACTCGTTGGCAAGGTATTGCAATGGCAATTGCATTTATGGTGGCTAGTGGCTTTATGTTATGGCTTGCACAAAAGCAAATATCAATGGGGACGTCTTATGCCGTATGGACAGGAATAGGTGCTGCGGGGACGTTTTTAGTGGGTATATTATTTTACGGTGATGCAGCCACGTTTGGCCGTATTGCTGGAGTGCTGATGATCATTTGCGGTGTGATAACGCTAAAAATCAGCTCTTAAAAAGAGCGCTTAACACTTGCTTTAAAAGTTATAAGCAGCTTTACAGTAGCGCAGGTTTAAAAGCCTGCGCTTTTTTATGTTCTTAATTTGGTAGCATCACCAAAATAGCGGCAATGGCTATTAAAATTAAGCCCGCGGTATCTTGTTTTTTAAGTGGTTGTTTTAACCAAAGTACGGCGATTAGCATGGTAAAAAATACCTCTACCTGACCAAGCGTTTTAACATACGCCACGTGCTGTAAACTCATTGCGCTAAACCAGCCAATAGAGCCTACACAACTAAAAATACTAATTGCTGTTGTAATGCCTTTATATTGCCAAAGTTTGCCAAGCGTATGTGGCTCTTTAAGTAATAAATAGCCAAGTAATATAAGTGTTTGTAGGCTTATTACAAACAGTAAAACCCATGCAGCCGAGTGCGGAAATAACAATCCTGAATTTAAGCTCGCTTCACGTACCCACAGCGATGTAAGGGCAAAGCTTGTGCCGCAGGCAAGGCCAAGTAATGCAGTTTTTGCATCAAAATGTTTTACGCTGGTTATACCGCTAAGTAATAGCACTGCTATGGCGCCTAAAAATACACCCAGCCAACCAAGCAGGCTAAGCGCAGAGCCAAAAAACAATACCCCTAAAATAGCGGCTACTAAGGCTTCGCTTTTAGCAAGGCCTGCACCTATGGCGTAATTATTCATTTTAAACAGTTTTACCATTAAGCCAGTGGCAAGTATTTGCATAACGCTTGCGCCAATAATAAAACCCCAAAAGGCATGATTAAAGGTAGGCATGGTCGTGTCTTGATATTGATATAAGCCATACAAATACACTGCAGCAATAGGGCCGGCTAAAATAAAACGCGAAAGGGTTACGCCAGCTACACTTGCATGTGTGCTTAATTTACTTTGCAGGGCATTTCGCCATGCTTGCATAAAGGCGGCTAAAAAAGTGAAAAAGATCCAGGTCATGGGGGTCGTCGGTAAAAAAATAAGGTCTATAAATTAACAATCTTTAGTTATTAAAGCGATGCATTAAGGGTGATAGTGAATATTCCTCACCTGCGACATTATGCCGCACTGCTTTATAGGTAAACTTAGCTATAGTAAGCGTGATGTTATTGTTTAGCCGCCTGCGTATGTCATAAAACGTATAGGCGGCTTTTTTGTGTATGTGTGTTATATGTATTGGTCAAATAACTAAATTTATAAATAAGAGAATACATTATGACGACATTAGTAGTATGTGCATTACTTGCTGTATTAATGCCTTATTTTGCAAAAGTACCTGTCGCCGTAGCGATGGCAAAGCTCGGTCGGTACGACAATAAACATCCGCGTTCGCAACAAGCAAAATTAACGGGCTTTGGTGCGCGGGCGCTCGCTGCCCATCAAAATTGTTTTGAATCACTTGCAGTGTTTGCCGTTGCTATTGCGGTGGTATTGGGAACTAACTCGGTAAATGCAGTAACCGAAACCTTGGCGGTGACCCATATAGTTTCGCGTACTTTAATATTGCATTTTTTATTGGCTGAACTTAGATATTTTACGTTCACTCGTATGGTTTATTGGTTTAGGCACTGCCATTGCCATGATTGTAGTGAGTATCTAATTTTATTGTTAAAACCACAAAGCAAGCGGCCTAAAAGGGCGCTTGCTTTGTGCTCTTGTATTACTCAATAGCATTAATGGGATACTTTAATTCGCTCTATTAAATCGGTATTAGCAACCTCGCTGTTTATAGCAAAATCAAGCTGTACAAGTACATCATTAAACCCTGCCTCAGAGATTTTATATTCCCACTTCGCCAGCGCTTCTTTCGCTGATTTATCAAAAATGCCCGATGGCTTTGATTGAATGACACTAATATTTTTTGTTCTGCCATTGGCAGCAATATCGTATTTTAACACCACTGAGCCACTAATACCTTGTTGGGCGGCTTTAGTAGGGTAGCGTGGCTCAATGCGAATTATAGGGGAAATATGATCTTGTTTGACACCTTGTGCTTGCGGTTGCTTTGCTATAGCGAGGGTACTTAACATACTTGCGGCAACAAGCAGTAAGCCACCTTTGGCAAGGGATGAGTGATTGCCACTGTGCTTTATATTGGTAAGACGTTGTAACATGGTTTTTTTATCTCCGTAGTGTGAATAAGCCATTAGCCCTGCGGGCGTTGCTGCCGCGCAGTTAACTAAGGCTTTGCTGTATAAAATGTGTTGGTGTGTGGTTTTATTGGCAAGTACCCGTTCATCACAAGTCAGCTCTTGTAAGCGCCTACAACTTGCGTACGCCATCCAAGCGAGCGGATTAAACCATAATAAAATAGTAGCCAGTAACAGCAGGGCATTTATTAGGTTATCTTTGCGTTTTATGTGCACAGTTTCATGCTCTAAAATAAGCGCTAAAGAGGCTTTATCAAACTGGGTCTTGTAATTGCTGGGCAGTACAAGCCTACTTTTAAATATACCCACCACCATTGGTGTGGCTGCATATTGACTGGCATAGGTTTTAATACCAGTGGCAAGAGTGTGCTCTAGGTGCGTTAGTTCAGTTAGCTGCAGGCTTTTAACAAAACGTGTATGTGTAATAAAACTGGCTATTAATAACCCCATAGTAATAAGTACATACATGAGTGCCCAGCTAATCCCCATTTCATGAGAAAAGGGCTGGTTAGGGGTAATTAAGTAATGGCTAATATTGCTATTTTGCAGTGGTTTTATCGCATTGGGTAAATTAGCAATAACTAATGCTGCAGGTACTAACCACGCTAACTTGTATACAAACCGCGCGCCAAGGGTTTTTAAACCAAATCGCTCGAGTAAAATAAATCCACAAAACAAAATACTTAATAATAGTTGCTGTTCAATTAACCAATTAAATCCAGTTTGAATAACCATGTTAATCCCTTACTTTTGTTTTTTTTCCCACTCATCAATGACTTTTTTAAGCTCATTTATATCTTGCTGAGAAAGCTGCTCCGATTTAGCAAAACCGCTTACCAGCGGCGCTATGCGGCCACTAAAAAAGCGTTCTATAAAGTTTTGGCTTTCTTTTAGGGTGTAGTCAGCGCGCTCCATACAGGGAGTATAGATATATTGGCGACCGTCCTTTTCAAAGGTCAGTGCGCCTTTTTTAACTAATCGACCTAGTAGGGTTTTAATGGTTTTTTCGTGCCATTGTTTGTCATCGCTTAAACGCTCAATAATTTGGCTGGCGGTTGCCGGGTAATTAATCCAAAGTGCATCAAGCACGTCGAATTCTGCTTTTGATAACTCAATCATTTTCATTGCCTACAAATGTAATCTTTAAATCAAGACTACACCTGTAATCTATTTTTGCAAGGTTATTTTTTAACTTTTTAAGGGTAATTAAGTGACTTGGTATTAGGTTTTTGAAATATCTGTTTTATTAATTTGTATGTAGTGGTTTTCAGGTAGGTTTAGTTGCGAGAGGGAGAGTTCGCTAAATTGCACTCTAAATAAATCAATCACTTTAAAGCCGCAGTAATGCGCCATTTTACGTATTTGCCTGTTAAGTCCTTGTTTTAAAATAATACTAAATTGGTTGTCAGCTATTTTAGTGACTTCACACGGTAAGGTTACTTGTTTATCGACAGGGATTCCTGCGGCCATTTTTTCACAAAACGCGTTATCAATAGGCTTATCTACCGTGACTAAATAACGTTTAGGCTGGTGGAAGTCTGGGTGGATAAGTTGATTACAAAAATCACCGTCGTTGGTCAAAATAAGTAAGCCGCGAGAGTCTTTATCTAATCGGCCAATAGGGTAAACCCGGGTGAGGGTAGGTAAATGGTGAATTAGGCTGGCAGGGTCATTTTCATTTAATTTGCAGTCAATACCTACAGGTTTGTGGTACGCAAAATAAACCAAATCGGCTGGCCCTTTAACTGCTTGGCCATTAACTACTACGTCGTCTTGCTCATTAACGTGATCTATGTGATTAGCAGAGCGATTATTGACCATTACTACCCCATCATCTATTAAGCGAGATGCTTGTTTTCGTGAGCACACACCAGCGTGAGCAATGTATCTAGCGAGTCGAATTTTATTGCTCATAAGTTTAAAAGGCAGTGATGTAATAATTTGATCGCGATTATAGCAAAGGTGCGTATCTATAAGGTTACTTTTTATTAAAAGGCGATTGTTATGGGTATGAAATTTTCTGAGCTAAAAAAGCACGAACCATTACAAAAAGTGGTGGCGCACTCCCTTGAAATGGCGCTCTATCAGGTGTCTGTCATTGTAAATAACGTAGAGTATTACGTTACTGAAGAGAATGGCGAATTTGTAAAAGCGCTCAGTCCGCTGCATATTCAAAAGCGGTTTGAAAACATAGCTTACGCCGAAATGGTGCTGCGACACACTAGTGCCTACGACGAAATGTGCGGCCAACCCGAAAAAACATGCACTAATTTGCTTGAAGTACCCTATGGAAAAAACAACCTGTTTTAATAGTACGAGTTTGCTAGTATCTGCTCTTTTAAGGGCGGCACATGTATCAATTAACAGCAGATAATACCGATGCGTTAAATTCAGCGCTTCGCACAAAAATAGTTGAGTTTAACGGGCAACATTTTGACGCCCCTAAAGTGCCGCTAGGCTATAAATTTTTAGATGAAAAAGGCTGTTTAATTGCCGGCGTGAGTGGTTCCGTGTTTGGTAATTGGCTAATGATTAACTGGCTTTGGTGTAGCGATACTGCTCGGGGCAAGGGGTTAGCTGGCAAGCTTTTAAATGCGCTTGAACTTGCAGCTATTGAGCTTGGTGCCAACATTGCACAGCTCGACACGCTTGATTTTCAGGCCAAGCCATTTTATGAAAAACGCGGATATGTGGTTAAGTATCAGCTTAACAACTACCCGCATTCTGGTACGCGTTATTTTATGGAAAAAACGCTTTAATTGAGCTGTTTATATTACTTTGCTTTTAGCGGCTCACCATCAAAGCTCAGGCCTAAAAATGGCGTCGTTTCTGGCGCTAACATAAATGTACGAATGTTCATGTGGTCATCGCCTTTAGGGTTTTGTAGTACGTCTTCGCGGTAAAACTTACCAAAACAATCTAAGGTATTTTGTTTGCTTAAATCGTTTAATTTAGCAAACGCAAAAATTTTGCAAGACCCGTTGTTTTCACTTGCTGAGCTAAGTAAGCCGTGGTTATTAAATCCACACGCAGTAAAATCGTAATTAGCTTCTATCACCGCCATGGTATCGCTAAATTGTATGCTTTTAGGGTTGCCTGCAAGTTGCTGTAAAAAGTCGTTTAATAACATGATTGCCCTTTTTTAACAGAAGATTCAAGGAGAAAAATTAATAGTCGTTGCTTGTAAGCTCTGCGCTTAAAAGCTTTCCGTCATAAATATAAAAATAACCGTCCCAGTGTTCAGAGGTAAACTCTGCTGAGTCAAAAAACTCGTCGTAATCGCCTAACTTAGCAAGGTTTGAAACGGGGTCGTTGTAATTTATGCCTGTTAGGCTCCACTGTTTACTTTGGTTAATATAGCCAGCTAATGCAGCGAGTTTAATATTTGCGGTTGAAAAAGGCTCTACAAGCTTTAATTTGGAAATGTAGTCGTTGCCTTCATATATAAACTCATAACAAGGAGTAATAATTATATTGTCATGATCTTCATTAACCACTTTAAGCGTTTTACTATTTTCGTGTTTTTTTAAGTATTTATCGGCCAACATGGAGCCGTTATAGCATTGGGTCGTGTTCTCTATGTTCTTAATTATCTCGCCGTGAGATATACCGACAACTCTTTGCTCTGACTTGTCAATTGACACTTTATAAGATGCAGTTTCTATTTCATCAAAACTGTTTTTTAATTTATTTATGGCCTGTTGAGTTAAATTTGTATCAAGAGAAATAGTCTGCTCTGTGCCGGTACTTATTTGTAGCTTTTCATTTGCTAGGGAAAGCTCATTATTTATCACCATAGGTAGTAGCATTTCATGGAACTGGTAACCTATAAATACATTATTTTTAAAGTGAAAAGCATGATTTCTTCCATATACAAGTATTGCATTATTTTTATCGCTTAGCGATAAACTAGCGAGTCCCAGAGTCGCTAATACTTGCTCATAACTACTGCCAAGTTGAAGTCCAAAAAAGTTGGTTGGGGTGATAAGGGGGTTGTTAAATTGAGTAAACTTTGGGGCGTTGTTTATGTCTAAAGTGACTTCCATTGCATTCCCCTCAATGGTAGTTGATAAGCTGCGCTTGTGCATGCCTGAAATAAATAGCTCGCTAGTCATAGCGACTTGCTGATTACAGTTTTTTGAAGGGGTGAGCTTAATAAGGTAGTGTAATTTTTTTTTGGCTCTACTTATTGTGGGGGTTTCAGCAGAGTGGCTGCTTTGGGTAGTAAAGTGCTCCTCTACATATAGTTGTTCATATTGTTGTTTATACTGTGCGGTATATTTATTGAGTGCTTTTTGTCTAAGGTTTTGTCTTTTTCTTTGATGATTATCTAAATCTCTCAGTGTAGCGCTAAGGCTTATTTCTATTTCGGGTGAAATAGCCTCACAACTTTTGTCTTGTACAAAATAATTTGTTGCCTGAGCAGTACATTGCCAAAAACAAAGTAGTGCAAATAGTAAAGTACGCATAAACTTCCTTTTATTATTTTTTGTTTATTTAGCACTCAACTCTAACTCATCTGTTTGCTGATTTATATTAAATTTATATCTAGATAAAAAGTTCATTCCTAACAAACCTTGGCCGCGGATGTTTTCAATACCGAGCACTTCAAAACCGTAAATAATTTGCATCCCTACTTTAAACGACTCAATTTGGTAGCGCTTTACGCTAATTTGCCCATTCGCCGTGTTTACGGTTACATCGCCTAAATAAAGTGGCCTGGGTGAAAGCTGCTCGATTATGTCGCTTGATAGCGAGGTAACACTTGCACCAGTATCTACCATTAGTTCTGTTTGGATTGATTCATTTAGCTCGGCGCTAATTGTGTAATGTGCGCCGTAGGGGGTAAGCGCAATAAAGTCATCTTGTGATTGAGCTTTATCTATCATCGCTTGTAAATCAGCGACTTCGTTTTGTAAAGGGTGTTGTGATGGCATACGCTCAATAGTTGTTAAGGCGCTAATAAAGTCTTGGAGTTGATAATAAGCATGCGCGAGTGCGTATAAAAAATGACTGTTGTCGTTTTGATAGTCGAGCCAAATTTGAGTTTGGTCAATAATTGTTTGCCAGTTTTGTTGCTCACTTAAACTATGAAGCTCGTTTTTAGTCAGATTTTCCAACCGCGCATTTGCAGCGCTTTGCTGTTGCTCATTTAACAACGGGTATAGTTCGAATAAGGCAATAATTGCATTTTGTATTTGCCCACTATTTATTAAGTAATCGACATGCAATGTAAGTAGCTCTGTATTGTAAGGGTCTTGATCTAATAGTGCATTTAACAATGGCTCGCTAAGGAATAAGTTAGTATTTAGCCATGTTTGTAATTGCAAGAGCCACGAAGCGTAAAGAGTGCGAGCAAGTGTGGGCGAGTGTTGCTTTAGTTGCTGATATGTCTTTAGCGCATCGTCAAATTTGTGTAGCTTAAATTGCTGTTGAGCTTGATTGAGTAGATTACTTTTTGGCGTTTTAACTAGGTCTGCAGGTTTGGTATTTTGTGCGCTTACCGTGGACTGTTTTTCTGGCCACAATAAATAAGCGTTTAGGCTAATAGAGCCTATTAATAGCAAGGTGATTAGCTTGGTATAATGGCTCATTGTGTATTTAGGCTATTTGATAAAGTGCGCTAAGGCATGAATATTCGCAATTTCAATATCGGCAAGGCCTTTGTAGTTATAATTCGCGCCTTGGTCGTTTAACCAAACCGATTGGCAGCCAGCATTATTAGCACCTTGTACGTCGGTATCTAGGCTATCGCCAATATGTAAAATTTCACTTTTAGCTACGTTTAAGTGCGCGGCGGCTTTATCAAACAGTGTAGCGTGGGGCTTGGCTTTACCGTGCATGCCGGCTTGCAATACTAGCGCAAATTTATCGCGTAAATTAAAGCGTTCTATTTCCACATTACCATTGGTTATTGCAACCAGCGTAAAATGCTGGGCTAAGTTATCTAGCAGCTTTAGTACGTCGTCGGTTACCACTACTTTGCTGCGGGCATCGGCAAAGGCGTTATAGGCTGCATCGGCATGATGCTCTACTTCTTGATCGCTTAAACCTAGCTTTGAAAGGGCTAGGCGTAGCGTATGTTGGCGCCATTTAGTTACATTATCAGCAAGCTCTGGTAACTGTATTACGGCCTCGTTGCGACATTGTTGCCAGTATTTTGGGCCTTGTTTTAAGTAGCTAGGAAGCGCGTTTAAATAATCTTGCTGCGCTTTAACTGCGGCTTTTATTATTGGGTGGTTGTTATATAGGGTGTCGTCTAAATCAAAGCTCATAACAGAAAAAGGGCGAAGAGCACGATTAAATCGAATCATAATTACATTCCTAATCGGTTTGTTTTTTAGCGCGCGGATGGGTGTTGTCGTACACCTTGGCTAAATGCTGAAAATCTAAATGTGTATACACTTGCGTAGCCGACAAACTACTGTGCCCTAATAGTTCTTGTACAGCGCGTAAATCGCCAGATGATTCTAAAATATGAGAGGCAAACGAGTGGCGAAGTTTATGTGGGTGCACTTGTGAGCTAATACCTTGTTTTATTCCCCACTCTTGCATGCGTAAGCGAACTTGGCGAACCGAAATACGGTTTTTTTTACTGCTTAAAAACACCGCCATTTCGTCTGGCTTTGCAAATTGCCCCCGTATATTGAGCCAATTTTTTAACGCTTTAAGCGCTTTGCTACCTACGGGAATGAGGCGTTCTTTGTTACCTTTACCTTTAACTAATATTTCGCCATTTGCAGAGTTTATATCGCGTAAGTTGGTGCCAACTAACTCGCTGATGCGCAACCCAGATGAATACATAAGCTCCATCATGGCCTTATCTCGTATGGCTAATGGGTCATCATCGCTAATTTCCAGTAGGCTTGCCATCTGATCAACGTCGAGATTTTTAGGTAAAGGCTTTGAAAATTTAGGGCCTTTAATACCCTGCGCTGGGTTATGATAATGCGCGTGGTGCGCAACGTTTTTGGCCTTTAAAAATTTATACAAACTACGAATGCAGCTTAATTTTAAACTAATGGTGCGTCCGCTTAATTGCTTTGTGCGAAGTGCCATGCTGTAGCGGCGAATATGCTCCCCTTGTACGCCAAACCAGTCGTCACATAATTTACTAAAATACAGGGCGGCAAAGTTTAGCTGGCTAACATACTGATTTACAGTGTGCTCTGAGTACTGTCTTTCGTACTTTAAATAGTCACTAAATAAATGAATGGGGTTACGCCAATGCTCACTTAATTGTTCAGTGTTAGGCGTCTCGTCGCTCATGCCAATTCCAATAGCCTAAGTTGCAATGCATGCACAAAATCAAGCACAAACAGGTTATCTTGTGCAGGCTCAAAATGGTTTTCATCATGGCTGCCAAAGGCCAATATAGCAACGGGCTTTTCAACGCAGCCAATTAAGTAAATAGCAGAAGATTGCGTGTTTTCGCAAAATAATAGCTCACGCTCTTGCTGATTAACGCGTCCTAAGTAGTGCCCAAACTGGCTAAGGCGGTGCTCAATAAGTTCATCAAAAATGTTGTTATATTTAACCAACCTACACTCGCTAATGTGTGGGCTGGTACAAATAATATTGCGCAAATTTGCGGCAAGCGTATTAAAGTCGTAATTTGTCCACAGTTGACGATGGCACTGGCTAAACAAGTGATACACTAGCTCATTTTGCGTTGCGTGTTGGCTCATACTCTGTATTTGATTTTTTAACTGAGTATTGTGCTCGCGTAACTGGCGCTGTTGTATATGTACAAGCGAGGTAGCCCCTTGCGCTTTGTGGTGTAACTCAAGTTGTGCAAGCAGCTCTGGCTGCTCTAATAAAAAATCTGGGTGGCGCGCTAAATACTCAGCAACGCGTTCTTTTGTTAGCTCGCTCATAAAGCAACTTGCCCATCGAAGACATGCTCGGCAGGGCCGGTCATACGAACAGGGTGACCTTCGCCGCTCCAACGCACTTGTAATGTGCCACCGGGTAAATCAACTTGTACCGTGGTGTTAAGTTTGCTCTGAATGTGACCAATGACCATTGCTGCGCAGGCGCCCGTACCACACGCTAAGGTTTCACTAACGCCGCGCTCCCAGACTCTTAACTTAATATGATCTTGCGAGACCACCTGCATAAAGCCAATATTGGCACGATTTGGAAAGCGCTCGTGGTTTTCAAGTAGTGGGCCAAGCACCTCAACTTGTGCGGTTGCTATATCGTCAACTTCTAGCACGCAATGTGGGTTACCCATAGACACGGCGCCACTAAACACAGTGTGTTCTTGCGCTCTTATTATATAAGTGAGTTCTCGCTTGCTGGCTTTAAGCGGGATTTTAGCAGGCTCAAAATTAGGGTGGCCCATGTTAACCGTTACTTGGCCGTCTTTTTCTATGTATAGCGTAAGGTTGCCTGACTTGGTCGAAACACTAATTTTGTGCTTGTTAGTTAAGCCTTTCATACGCACAAAACGGGCAAAACAGCGTGCGCCATTTCCGCATTGTTCTACTTCATTGCCATCGGCATTAAATATACGGTAATGGAAGTCGAGATCAGGGGAATAAGGGGCTTCAACCATAAGTAATTGGTCAAAGCCAATACCAAAGTGGCGATCAGCCAGTTTTTTTATTTGATCGCGAGACAAAAATACATTTTGTGTAATGTTATCAATTACAACAAAGTCGTTGCCTAAGCCGTGCATTTTGGAAAAATTAACTAACATAGCGCTCTAATTCGGGTTTGCTCTGCGCTAATCATGCCACAGAGCAGCGCCTTAACAAAAACGTTTATGGTAAAATTTTCTCACCTTGATAAAGGCTCTCGATGGTTTCGCGTTGGCGAATAAGGTGGTGTTGCTCACCATCTACCATTATTTCGGCCACACGTGGGCGAGAGTTGTAGTTTGAACTCATGGTAAAACCATAGGCACCGGCACTTCGTTGTGCTAATAAGTCGCCTTGTTTGAGCGCTAAGTCACGATTTTTCCCTAAAAAGTCGCCGGTTTCGCACACAGGACCCACAATATCAAAGTTGCGTGTTGGGGTATCGTCGTTGCGCACTGAGATAGGAATAATTTTTTGCCATGCCTGATAAAGCGAAGGGCGAAGCATGTCGTTCATACCCGCATCGACAATAGCGAAAAACTTATCTTGGTTTTGTTTAATAAACTCAACCTGCGTTACTAAAATTCCAGCGTTAGCGGCTATAGCGCGTCCTGGCTCAAAAATAAGTTCAAGGTGTTTGTAATTGGCTAGACGCTCGGTAACTTGCGCTGCATATTCGCTAGGGTGAGGCGGTTGCTCATTATTATAAGGCACGCCCAATCCGCCACCAATATCTAAATGGGTAAGCTCAATTCCTTTTTCCTTGAGTTCATCTATTAAAGCGATTAGTTTATCAAGTGCTTCTAAAAAAGGTTTAACCTCAGTTAATTGCGACCCTATGTGGCAATCAACGCCGGTTACCTTTAAACCAGGTAAAGACGCCGCATGCTGATAAACGCTCACAGCCGTTTGTATATCAATCCCAAACTTGTTTTCTTTCAAACCGGTAGAAATATACGGGTGTGTTTTTGCATCTATATCGGGGTTTACGCGAATAGAAATAGGTGCTTCCAAATTTAATTCGCACGCAACTTCTGAAATACGCTCAAGCTCTGAGACCGACTCGACATTAAAACATTTAATACCTAATTTTAGTGCATAAGCAATTTCGTCGGCGGTTTTAGCTACACCAGAAAACACCACTTTACTGGCATCACCGCCAGCTTTTATTACACGTGCCAGTTCGCCTTTCGATACGATGTCAAACCCTGAGCCTAAACGCGCTAATATATTTAATACTGCAATATTAGAATTGGCTTTGACTGCATAGCACACTAGGCTTTTATGGTTTTTAGTGGCATTTGCAAAAGCTAAAAAATGGCGCTCAAATGTAGCACGCGAGTAAACATAACAAGGCGTACCGTATTGCTGAGCAATAGCGGCGACACTGACGTCTTCTGCAAATAATTGGTTGTTTTGGTAGTTAAAGTAATCCATTTATTGCTCCTGCGCTTGCTCTGTATTGGTTTTTTTTACAGGCGTTGACTGTGCCGTATTAGGGGGTGTGTTTTGCTCAGTTTGCTGCTCTGGTAAATACAAAGGCCCACTTTGGCCGCAGCCAGCTAATGCACCTAGCAGTAAAGTACTTATAAATAGTCGTTTTAATTGTAAGGTATGTGTCGCTTTCATTAGATTAATACGGTTGCTGGCTTTATAATCGCAGAGTAACAGAATATCTAAAAAATGCAGCTATTCGCGGATGATTTTATTCCTGTTACACTAGCTGTATATAAACCGTACCCAATATTACGCAGCTCGCCTGCAAAGGAAAATTACAATGACTGAAAGTGAATATCACCAATTAGCCGAAGCGCTTATGTACACAATTGAAGAGCAAGTTGATGATTGTGAAGCAGATTTAGATTATGAGTCGGCAGAAGGTATTTTAGAAATAATTTTCCCTGATAAAAGTAAAATTGTAATTAATAAACAGGCGCCTTTGCATCAAGTATGGGTTGCAACTAAATTTAATGGCCACCATTTTGAAATGCGTGATGGGCAATGGATTGATAACCGCTCAGGTGCAGAGTTCTGGGAGTTTATGAATCAAGCGTCTACTCGCCAAGCTGGCCAAGAGATTAAGTGGCAATCAAGCTTATGAGTTTAGAGTTTGCACAATACCCAGCGCAAGGTGAGCACAAAGCCACTGTGATTTGGTTACATGGTTTAGGTGACTCTGGCAATGGCTTTGCTCCGGTTGCACCGCAGCTTAATTTACCTAGTGAGCTTGGCATACGATTTATTTTTCCGCATGCGCCTATTCAACCGGTCACCATAAATGGTGGCATGGAAATGCGCTCGTGGTACGACATTAAATCTATAGAATTAGACAAACGTGCCGATGAACAAGGCGTGAGAGATTCAGCCGAAAAAGTGCAAGCCCTGATCAATCAAGAAATAGAAAATGGTATACCTGCCAATAAAATTATTTTGGCGGGCTTTTCGCAAGGGGGCGTGGTGTCTTTACATTTAGCGCCGCGATTAGAGCATAAATTGGCAGGTGTTATGGCGCTGTCTACTTATATGTGCGTGCCTGAAAAGCTAGCGCAAGAAGCAAAGCATACTGATTTAAATGTATTTATGGCGCATGGTAGCCAAGATAATGTAGTGCCGCATAGTGCGGGTAGAAGTGCGTTTGAAGTATTAACAGCACATAACATGGATGTAAGCTGGCAAGAATATCCTATGGCTCATCAGGTTTGCGCAGAAGAACTGCAAGCTATTCGCCAATGGTTAATTGCCCGTTTAAGCTAATTTGGAACCGCTGAGGTCAATATGAGTCAAAAAATAGTTATTAAAGCAAATGTAAAACGCGAACCACAAAATAGTGTACCTAATGTAAGCTACGAGTGGCATTGGCGTCGTATTGCGAGTGTTTCTATGTTGGTAGCAATGACCTCGGCAGCGGTTGTGTATGGCTTAACGAGTTCGGTAAATGCCGATCAGGGCGAGCAGCCGAATGATCAATCGCCTTATTTACATTTAAGCGAAGGCGCCGCAGATAATGTTGAGCCTGCTGTGCGTGTAAATGATGAGCAAATGCACCCAAACGAGCCTACATTAGCGAATGATATAGCAGATGTTGCGCCAGCGGTGCTTGAAGATGAAAGCGTTAATAATGATACTTTATTAGCGCAAAGCAATAACGAGCAAACGGATATAGAGCCAATTGCTAACGTTCAAAGCAATCAAGTTTCTGTTATTGAGCAATCAGATACCGAACTCGCTGAGCCTATCGCTAATCAGCCGCTTACAAACACCCAGTTAAGCGCATCACCCAATGAACAGCTCCCAGATATTGAAAACGACGACGGCTCGCTAACTAGCAGTGAAGGTTTTTCATCTACGGCGCATATTGCAAGCGTTGCGTTAGGTGCACAAATTGATACAGGTAAAATTAGCCGTGCAGTACTTACTCGCAAAGTAAGTAAGCGCGAGCCCACTAATGTATTTGCTGCAGATATCCGTTTAAATCAGTTTGAAGAGTCGCTCTCGTTTTTTAGTGAGCTTAAAAACCTACAAGGCCAACAAGTAAAGCATGTATGGTCTTATGAGGGTGAAACCATGGCTGAGATTTCGCTTAATGTTACCTCGCCGCGCTACAGAACGTACTCGACCAAAAATATTATGAATACACAAACAGGCCATTGGCGTGTAGATGTTGTTGATGAGCAAGGTAATTTAATTGCTCAAAAAGAATTTAGAATTTTAGCTAATTAAGCGTGGCTATTAGCTGTAACTATTTGGATACCCCTATGACAGAAAAAACAAAGTTAGTACGCATTGCAACTCGTAAAAGTGCTTTAGCGCTTTGGCAGGCTGAATTTGTAAAAGCACAGCTTGAGCATTTTCATGCTGATGTACGCGTAGAATTAGTCCCTATGTCTACCCAAGGGGATATTATTTTAGATACACCGCTTGCTAAGATTGGTGGTAAAGGCTTGTTTGTTAAAGAGCTTGAGCAAGCCATGTTAGATGGCCGTGCCGATATTGCTGTCCATTCAATGAAAGATGTACCCGTTGAGTTTCCAGAAGGTTTAGCGCTGCACACAATTTGTGAGCGTGAAGACCCGCGCGACGCGTTTGTATCAAATAACTATACTAATTTAAGCGAATTACCCCAAGGTGCTGTGGTGGGGACTTCTAGCCTTCGTCGCCAGTGCCAAATTAGAGCTCTGCGCCCTGATTTAGTCATTAAAGACTTACGTGGTAATGTAAATACCCGTTTAGCAAAACTAGATGATGGCCAGTATGATGCAATTATTTTAGCCGCAGCGGGGCTGCTTCGCTTAAAAATGGATGACCGTATTGCTGATTATATTGAGCCTGAGGTGTCGCTTCCTGCTAACGGACAAGGTGCTGTGGGTATTGAGTGTCGTATTGATGATGAAGTAACAAAAGCCTTACTTGCCCCGCTTGAGCATACCCAAACGCGTATACGTGTAAATGCAGAGCGCGCGATGAACCGCCATTTAGAAGGTGGCTGCCAGGTACCAATTGGCGCGTATGCATTAGTTGATGGTGATCAAGTGCATTTACGCGGACTAGTTGGTGCAGTAGATGGTAGTGAAATTTTGCATGACGAAGTAACCGGTCATATAAATGATGCAGAAGCAATTGGTGTTGAGCTTGCTAAAAAATTATTAGCGCAAGGCGCCGACAAAATATTAGCAGAAGTATATAGAGACGCATAAATGACACATATCCTGATAACTCGGCCCGAAGGAAAAGGCGCAGCCCTTGCTCAGCAACTTGAGCAAGCGGGTTATCAGGCGTCATTGTTTCCTGTTTTAAAAATAACCTACCTTACGCCTTCTTCTACCGAGCTAAGCCCATTAATTAATGCCGATAAAATTATTTTTATCTCTCAAGATGCCGTTACTGCACTAGCGCAATT
This sequence comes from Pseudoalteromonas sp. S3785, assembly GCF_005887365.1. NCBI lineage: Bacteria > Pseudomonadati > Pseudomonadota > Gammaproteobacteria > Alteromonadales > Pseudoalteromonadaceae > Pseudoalteromonas > Pseudoalteromonas sp. S3785. The sequence goes on from NZ_PNCT01000090.1 coordinate 53,266, forward strand.
AAAGCCTACAATAAATACTAAAGCACAATATTATGCAGTAGGGCAGCAAACTGCTGATACTGTTTATGAAGTGTTTGGTGTACGAGCTGCACTACCCAAGCAGCATGACTCTGAGGGGTTATTAGCGCTTAAGTCTTTAGCTGAGGTGGAAGGCAGTAATATTGTATTAGTAAAAGGCCAAGCAGGGCGCCCAGATATTGCCAAAACCTTAAAGGCGCGTGGGGCTTTTTTAAATAATTGTGTGGTATACAAACGTGAGCCAATAAGCGCTGAAAAAACCAACTGGACAGACCACTGGCAAAGCCTGAAAGTACAAGGTATAGTCATAACCAGTAATGCAGCAGTAGATGCAATATTTAATAACCTAACTGAACAACAATTACAGTGGTTACAACAGTGCCGATTTTATGTTGCTAGCGAGCGTATAGCCGCTTATTTACAACAGCAACAGGTAAGCTCGGCTAATATACACATTGCCGCAGGGGCAAGCGATACCGCTATGTTTTCCTGCATAAAACAGCAAGGTAGCAAGATGAGCGAACAGTCAAAGCCAGTTACGGCAGATAATAAAACCCCAGCCAAACCAGCTGCGCCTTCAAATAAAAAAGAGCCTGCACATGCAACGGGTACGACCAATAAAAAACAAAAAATAAGTAAAATAGCGGTTCTTGCGCTTGTTATTTCTCTTATTGTTGCAAGTGGCGTTGGTTACGAGTTTTACCAAAAGTTAAACGTTGGAAAAGCCCAAGATGTAGCGGTTAACGAATTGAGTGAACAAAATAAGCGACTTACTCAAGAGCTTCAAGCGCTTAAATCTGCGCAATCAAATTTGCAACAAGCTTTATTCAACAGTGAGCAAAAAGTGGCTGCTGCACTCATCGAAAGTACAGAGAACAATCAGCAACAACTAAAAGCAGCATTGCAACAGGCTAAGCAGCAAGGCGCTTCGCTCAACCCGCAAGAGGTGACCAGCTTACAACGTATGGCTGAGTTTAAATTGTGGGCTGAAAAAGATTACCAAGGTGCCAGCGCTGTACTTAAGCGCTTAGATGCCTTATTGAGTGAACACCCAGGTACAGTTTCGGTTCGCCAGGCAATAACACAAGACATTCAAACATTAGATAGCTTAAAGCCGATTCCTACAGAAGCCATTTACTTAAAGCTCAATAGTGTTTTAACAAATATTGATAATTTAGCGTTTAATGCAGTAAATATTCCTGAAGAAGCGAGTCAAGTTGACGATAATGCGTTAAGCGAAGATGTAAGCGATTGGCAGCAAAACCTAAGTAATAGCTGGAATAAGCTAGTTGACAGCTTTATTACTATTCGTCAGCACGAAGGGGTTGCTATAGAGCCACTGTTAACCGATCAGGAGCGTCACTTAATTAATCAACGTATTAAATTAAATGTGACGCAAGCCCAAGATGCATTAATGAGCAAACAAGCGAGCATTTATTTTAGTGCCATAAGTGAGGCAAAGCGTCTTGTTAATGAGTATTTTAAGCAAGATGACGAAGCCACTAAAGTAGTTATAAATGCACTAACTAGCCTAGAAAAAGAGCCATTAAACTTTAACCCTGAAGTAGACTTACAAAGTACACAGCAGGTTAAGGAGTGGGCGCAATGATAGGGCTTATAGTATTAATTGTTGCGATTGTTTTAGTTTTAGCCGTTACGCCATTTGTGCTGGATGAAAAAGGCTATGTACTGATCTCGTTTAATAACACCACAATTGAAGGCACGATTGTATCGTTTTGTATTATGGCGGCAATTATCGCAGCTGTTTTATATTTAACTTACAAATTAGTGCGCTATTTATTGTCGATTTACCATAATACTAAGCATGGTTTTTTTGCACGCAGTGAAGAGCGTAAACACGCCGCTATAGAGCAAGCCTTATGGAGTGCAATAAACGATGATTACGAGCTTGTAGAGCAAACGTTATCAGGTAATAGTGTACCGAGTAAATTTGAAGATATTCGCTTAGCGCTATTAGCAAAGGCGGCGCTTGCTAATAACCAAACTGACAAAGCACTAGAGCGCTTATTTGAAATTAGCCCAGAGCAGCAGCTTAACGTAGCTAAACTTTGGATAGCCAGTGGCGATAGCAGTGCAATAGAATCGCAAATGCGCGCTAACGCAAATTCAAAAAAAGCGACACCACTTGAGCTTAAACTATACGCCGAAATACTTGTGCAGCAACAACACTTTAGCGCGCTTGAAGACTTTTTACCGCGTTTACTTCGCAAAAAAGTCCTTAACGATACGCAGTGGACGCAGCTGTTTAATGCCTATTTTAATGCACAAGCTAACGATAAAATCACTGAAAAATATAAACAACTTCCTAAAAAGCTACAAGCTCATGCTAATACAGCTTACTTAATGCAAATGGCTAAAGTAGGCCAGTTAAGTGTGATTGAAAGCGACTTAATTAAAATGGTGAAGCATGAAGAGCAGCATGCCTTACTTGCCAATATATTAAGTAACGCTACTTCGGCAGAGGCTGTAAAGCTTCAAAGTAGTATTCAAGAGCGCCTGAAAAAAGATGATGCGAACAACGCATTATTACTCTCGCTTGCATGTTTAGCCAATGTCCAAGGTGATTATGAGTTAGCTGCAAAGGTTTTTGATAAAGCCTTAAATATCAAAAACAAAAAGCAATTTGCTCAGCAAGCAGCGCTAAGCTATAAAAATACTGCACAAGCCGATAAAGCACTCGTTTTGTATCAATAAAGGCTACACTTATACTTTTGCAGCTTTGATATTCGGGAGCATTGGGTTGAAACACTTTTTCATTGTCACTGTAAGTTTAGCGTGCGCTTACTTTTTTACCGGATATTTTAGCAACTTATTATTGGCAATCGATGGTTATGCCGTAGCTGTGTGGCCGCCTTCGGGAATTGCGCTTGCTGGCTTTTTAATTTGGGGCAGAAAGAGCTTACTAGGTATTGTTTTAGGGGCTTTTTTTACTAACATAATTCATTTAGAAAACGCCTCAGCGATATTTCAATTAAGTGTATTTATGCATGCTGCGGCTGTTACCTTGGCTGCTACTTTACAAGCATGGGTAGGTAGCCAATTGGTCACTAAAGTGATTAAAGCACCACTGGACTTATCTTCTTTAAAACACTGTATTCAAAGCCTCGTTGTTGCCGGCCCGTTGTGCTGTTTTATAGCTGCAGGTGTAGGCACCAGCTTATTAATTTTTAATGGCGTTATTGTGTCTCAAGCGGGTTGGGATACGTTTATAGCGTGGTGGATAGGCGACAGTATTGGGGTGCTTGTTTTTACTCCGCTTATGCTAGCTGCATTTAACTATTCACAGGTAAATTATCGCCTACAAGTTATACTACCCTCACTGTTAATTTATATGGTTATAAGTATTAGCTTTTATGGCGCGGCCAGTGTAAAAAAAGAAAAAAACATTCAAAAAGAAGAGCTTAAAATATTAGCCACGCAAGATGCTATCAACAATAAAATTAACGAAATAACAGCACACCTCGCCTTACTGGCAACCTTTTTTTCTAGTAGTGACGATGTGAGCTTTACTGAATTTAAGCAATTTACGTCTAAGCAGCTTAGTTACAGCGAAGAAATTTTAGCATTTGAGTGGGTGCCCTACTTACCAAGTGAAAACTTAGCTCAGTATATAGAGGCTAATAACAACACAGAGCTTGCTAAATATAACTTAAAAGAAAGAGCAAAAGATGGCAGTTGGCAGGCCGCTCTCCCACGAGATTTTTACTACCCCGTACAATACGCACACCCTTTATCGGGAAATGAAGATGTAATTGGCTTTGATCTTGCCTCAAATGAGGTAAGGCGATCTGCATTAATAAAAGCAAAAGTGTTAAATGAGTTGGTGATTAGTGAGCCAATAAATTTAGTGCAAAACGAAGCTGAGCGCGGCGTGTTGTTTTTTCATCCGGTGTTTGGCAACAATATTACCGAAGACGATTTTAAAGGTTTTGTGGTCGCCGTGGTTAGTTTAGAGAGACTATCAAACGCGGTGTTATTTGATCAAAACAACGGTGTTGCAGTGAGCTTTACAGACACCACAACAGAGAATAATGCACAACCTATATTTATTGCTGAACACCAGCAACTATTGCCATTAAAAGACTACAAGTTATTGGTAGGTAAGCGAGTATGGCAGGTGGAACTGCATCAGCCAATGCAACGAGAGTCATGGCTAGTTTACTGGCTTGCGCAAATAGCCGGCATGTTATTTGTTTGGCTGCTTATTACCTTTTTAATATCGGTAACGGGTACCAATATTCGTATACGTGAGCAAGTAGCGAAGCAAACTAAAATTTTACGCTTAGAAAAGCAAAAGGCCGATGAAGCCAATGAAATAAAAAGCCAGTTTTTAGCGAATATGAGCCACGAAGTTCGCACGCCTATTAATGGCATTAAAGGGCTGCATTATTTAGCCCTACAACAAAATGATTGGCAGCAAGCACGCAGTTATATAGAGCAAGCAGATGGGGCACTGGGCGTATTGCTAAGAGTACTTAATGATGTACTTGATTTTTCAAAAATGGAAGCAGGGAAGCTCGATTTAATTCAAGAGCCTATAAGTGTAGGTGCCGTGTGTGAAGAAGTGGCCAATTTACTGCAATTTGATATCGATGCCAAGTCGCTAGAGTTTATGCTTGATTACGATAAATCTAGCAACTTGGTTATCAACACCGACCCAATACGCTTAAAGCAAGTTTTGCTAAATCTAATCAATAATGCCATTAAATTTACAGCCAAAGGCAGCATTACACTTAAGGTGTGGCAGTCTAAAAAAATGACCTACTTTAGCGTTAATGATACCGGAATTGGAATCAGTGAAGAGGCGCAAAAACAGCTCTTTAAACCATTTGCACAAGCAGATAGTTCTACCTCGCGTCAATATGGCGGCACCGGGTTAGGTTTAAGTATATGCAAGAAGCTTGTGCAGTTGATGGGCGGAGAAATTGATTTAATAAGCCAAGAGGGGCACGGCTCTACATTTACTTTTAGCTTACCGATTTATTCGCCGTTGCCAAAGGCTGAGCAAATAAAGCAACAATATGATGAAATAGATGTTAGTACGCTTTCTTTTGCAGATTATAAATTATTACTTGTTGAAGATAATCCATTAAATCAGCACGTCGCGAGTGCTATTTTAAAAACCAAAGGGTGTATTGCTGATATTGCCAATGATGGCTTTGAGGCGATTGAAAAACTGACAGAGCATACCTACGACATTGTGCTTATGGATATACAAATGCCAAAAATGGATGGCCTTGAAGCCACGCGAGTTATTCGTAATGAGCTAGGTTTGTTTGACCTACCTATCATAGGCTTATCTGCTAATGCTCACGATGACGATGTTAAAAAAGCAGTGGCCAGTGGTATGGATAATTATATTACTAAACCTATTGAAGCAAATACTTTATTTAAAACACTCTGGCATCACCTAGCGCATCAAAATAAGTGAACAAAAACCTAATTTTGTTCACTTTTTGAGTAAAAAGCAGACATATGACCGCTAATATTTACTTTAACTGCTCTACACTTGAAAAATAACTGTACCTGCGTATCATGCGCGCAATTTTAACCTAACCGAGTCGCTATTATGATAAATAAAAAATTACCTCTGCTAGACATTCATCGCCATTTAGATGGCAATGTACGTGCGCAAACCATACTAGAGCTTGGTCAACAGTTTAATATTACGCTACCCGCTGATAACGTAGAGGCGCTTATCCCTCACGTGCAAGTTATTGATCCTGAACCTGATTTAATGGCATTTTTGCAAAAGCTCGACTGGGGGGTCACGGTACTGGGCGATTACGACGCTTGTAGACGCATTGCAGTTGAAAACATAGAAGATGCGCAAGCCCAAGGACTTGATTATGTAGAGCTTCGCTTTAGCCCATATTATATGGCACAAAGCCAAGGCTTACACCCGCAAGGGGTGGTAGAGGCCGTGGTTGACGGTATAAAATCGGCGACTCAAGGCGCAAATATTAAAGCAAACTTAATTGGTATTATGTCGCGTACTTACGGTGTTAAAACCTGCCAGCAGGAGCTTGACGCACTACTTGCCTTTAAAAATGATTTAGTGGCGATTGATTTAGCCGGAGATGAAATTGGTTTTCCGGGCGAGCTTTTTATCGAGCAATTTAAGCAAGTAAGAGACGCATACCTAGCCGCTACCATCCATGCCGGTGAAGCGCTCGGCGCTGCAAGTATTTGGCAAGCCATTAATGAATTAGGTGCAAGCCGTATAGGTCATGGGGTAAAAGCAATCGAAGACCCTAAACTAATGGACTACCTGCGCGATAACCGCATTGGTATTGAGTCGTGCCTAACCAGCAATATTCAAACCAGTACTGTAAACGATTTAGCTAAACACCCCCTTAAACAGTTTTTAGATCACGGTATTTTAGCATGTATTAATACCGACGATCCCGCTGTAGAGGGGATTGAGATTGAGCATGAGTACGTAGTGGCTGCGCCAAAGGCAGGCTTAACTCAAGCCGATATGCAAAAGGCACAAGCAAATGCCCTAGAAATTGCATTTTTAAGCGACAGCGATAAAGCCGCGTTAACCGCACTTGCTGCAGCACGTTAAACACGCTTAATACAAAAAATGCCGCTTATTTGCGGCATTTTTTTTGTTAGCTTACTTTTGTTTGGCAGCTCACGTAATTATCAAAAAGTGCCTTTAATATATCGCTTCGGCCAATGAGGCCTATTACGGTATCCCCCTCAACGACGGGGTAGTTTTTAGGCTTTCCTGTTTTCATTTGCTCAGCAAGCTCGATTATATTGGTGTCGGCATTAACGGTTACAACCTCTGTTTGCATAAGCTGTGAAACTTTTACAACACCATCGCAAAAGTAGCTGCTTTGCATTAACGGCTTTAAAAGCTCTTGCTCAGATATAAAACCAACCAATGATTTATTGTCGTCAAATACGGGCGCACCTAGTAACTTAAACTTTTGTAGTTCACTAATCGCGGTGGTCATTTCAGTATTTGGGGTAATGTGTGGCAACTTGCGTTGCATAAAATCTTTTACTTTTGTATTTAACATTTGGGTCTCTCCCGCTGATGTTCTGTACAAAGTATGGTTTATAGATAGGAATTTAGGAAATTGTTTATACTGATTAAAGCAATAGGCTATACCAATTAATAGCTTAAATTTGATAGAAATAATAAAGGCGCAATGGGCGCCTTTGTAGTAAGAATAAAATTTATTTTATAAACGCGAATGCATCTGCATACATATTTTCGCGAACAGCACCGTGAGCAATAAAGTCATCACGAACAATGCCAATCATGTCAAAGCGACCAGCCATGTATATGTCGTACGGTTCTAGCGACACAATATCTTGCATTACTGCTTTGTGTACAAACCCAGTATGACCTTGCCAATTAGCAGATGGGTTTTCTACAACAGGAATAAATTTAAAGTGCTCGTTACTTTCTGCCCATGCTTGCATTTCGCTGTGAGCATACAACGCTGACTCTTCTTTAACACCCCAGTAAAATAATACTGGGCGGTCGCAGTTAATTTCAGCTAAATGATCAGCCATTGATTTTGCGTAAGAAAACCCCGTGCCGCCAGCCAATAAAATAATAGGGCGGTCACATTGTAAACGTAGTTGCGACACACCAAGGCCGGCTTCAATATCAACCAGCGTGTTATTTTGATGCGCATTACGCAAATGCTCAAGTGATTGCATTGCGTACGAATCAGCTTTAGATGCGCCAATATGAAGCTCTATTTCATCACATTGCGATGGACGGCTTGCAATCGAAAAAGCGCGCTTGTCTTTTTCACCAAGTACAAGTTGCATGTACTGGCCAGCTTCAAACGTAACAGGTTGTTGAGGCTTTAAAATTACTTTATGAACAAATTCTGTAAGTGGGCTGATGGCAACAACTTCAGCTTTTAATGTTTGCATTTTTTACCTTTTAGCAGCGTTTACGCAGATATGCAGTTAAGTGGGGCAATATTAACATACCTGCGGGGTTATTTTATAGCCTGTTTATATTCAGTAGGCGTGCTTAAAGTATATCGAGACTCTGCCAAATTTCGTCAACACGTTCTTTTGTTGCTTTATCCATAACTATTGGCTCGCCCCATTCGCGGTCGGTCTCACCTGGCCATTTATTGGTTGCATCCATGCCCATTTTGGAGCCAAGCCCAGATACAGGCGAGGCAAAATCGAGGTAATCTATTGGCGTGTTTTCAATTAATGTGGTGTCGCGTGCAGGGTCCATACGGGTAGTAATGGCCCAAATAACATCGTTCCAGTCACGAGCATTTACATCATCATCGCAAACAATAACAAACTTAGTGTACATAAACTGACGTAAAAACGACCATACGCCCATCATTACGCGCTTAGCATGGCCTGGGTATTGTTTTTTCATGGTTACCACGGCCATACGGTAAGAGCAGCCTTCGGGTGGCAAGTAAAAGTCGACGATTTCTGGAAACTGCTTTTGCAATATAGGCACAAACACTTCATTTAATGCCACGCCTAAAATTGCCGGCTCATCAGGCGGACGACCAGTAAATGTACTGTGATAAATTGGGTTTTTACGGTGAGTTAAATGGGTTACTGTCATTACAGGAAAATCATCAACTTCGTTGTAATAACCAGTGTGGTCACCATAGGGTCCTTCGGGCGCCATTTCGCCTGGCATAATGTAGCCTTCAAGTACTATTTCGGCACTGGCAGGAACTTGTAAGTCATTTGAAATAGACTTTACAACCTCCGTTTTACTACCACGCAGCAAGCCCGCAAAGGCATATTCGCTTAACGTGTCTGGCACAGGTGTAACGGCACCTAAAATAGTGGCAGGATCAGCCCCTAATGCAACCGAAACTGGATACGGTTCGCCGGGGTTTTCTTTGCACCATTCTTGAAAATCGAGCGCGCCACCGCGATGCGATAACCAACGCATAATGATTTTATTTTTACCTAATAGCTGCTGGCGGTAAATACCCAAATTTTGGCGCTTTTTATAAGGCCCTTTGGTAACAGTTAAACCCCAAGTAATAAGAGGTGCGGCATCGCCAGGCCAACAATGTTGTATAGGCAGCTTAGTTAAATCTACATCGTCACCTTCTAAAACAATCTGTTGGCATGGTGCTTTTTTAACTTCTTTAGCCGGCATATTGAGTACTTGTTTAAATACCGGAATTTGCCCTAGTGCTTCTTTAATCCCTTTTGGTGGCTCAGGCTCTTTTAAAAAAGCGAGTAGCTTGCCAACTTCACGCAGCTCGCTTACATCTTCTTGACCCATGCCCATAGCAACGCGCTTAGGCGTACCAAATAAGTTTGCAAGCACAGGCATACTGTGACCTTTTGGGTTTTCGAACAATAATGCGGGGCCTTTAGCACGTAATGTACGGTCGGCTATTTCGGTCATTTCAAGATACGGGTCGATTTCTTGAGTAATACGTTTAAGTTCGCCTTTTTTTTCAAGCAAATCGATAAAATCACGTAAATCTTTATATTTCATGGTAGGCCGCTACTAAGCAAAAAGTGAAAGTATTATACCCAACTAAACAACAAATGCATGTGCAGTTGTTAAGGGTCTGATAGTATAAAAACAGGTTATTTATTACGAGGAGAAAAAAGAAAAAGTTTAAATCGCGAAGGACAAAATTATAAAGCGTCTGCTTGTTGTTGGCAGTGGTATTTATTACCTGAAACAATCAACATCGCTTCATCGGCTTTAGACCAAAATAACACTCGCTCATTAATATACTTTACCCCTGATGCGCTAGGCTCTTTATTAAGTGTATATGTTTGCTGATTTAAAGTAAGTGTTGCCCGCGCTCCTTGGTGGGCTAATTCTACTACGCGATCGTTGCATAAATAGTGGGTACTTTTAGGCTCATCACTACAGGCTGATAAAATCAGCATGCTTGTAAAAATAACCACTAATGCTTTCATTAATACCCCCTAAGTAAGTTTGCCATTGATAAAAATCAGTGCGTCCAATCAGCATAACAAAGCAAAATTAACCGTTGGTGAAAATTACGGATTAAGCTATGTTGATAGCATTATTTTTTAGCTAGGAAGCAACATGGCAGGCATTAACCTTTTAACATTACTTGATGATATAACCACCTTACTTGATGACATTGCCACGATGAGTAAAGTCGCCACTAAAAAAACAGCCGGTGTACTGGGTGATGACTTAGCACTTAATGCTCAACAAGTGACAGGGGTTACAGCCGACCGCGAATTACCCGTGGTTTGGGCGGTGGCAAAAGGCTCATTTTTAAATAAAGCTATTTTGGTACCCGCTGCATTGCTCATAAGTGTATGGCTGCCTTGGCTGATAACCCCACTGCTAATAATCGGTGGCTTATTTTTATGTTTTGAAGGTGCTGAAAAAGTATTTGCTAAGTTTTTACCTCATCATGAAGAAGTAACAAACGAAGGTGAGAAACTTGATTTAGTTGAGTATGAAAAGCAAAAAGTAAAGGGAGCTATACGTACCGACTTTATTCTCTCAGCCGAAATTATAGTGATCACCTTAGGAACGGTTGCAGGTGCCTCGCTCGTAAATCAGGCACTTGTATTATGTGTTATAGCCGTTTTAATGACCATAGGTGTATACGGGCTCGTAGCCGGTATTGTAAAGCTTGATGACGCGGGATTGTATTTGCTCAATCAATCAAAGGCGTCGGCTAATAAATTTAAAGAGTGGCTTGGTAAAGGCTTATTAGCTGCAGCGCCAAGGCTTATGCAATTTTTAGCCTTTGCTGGCACGGTGGCCATGTTTTTAGTCGGTGGTGGCATTTTATCCCATGGTATTGAGCTACTACATCATTGGCAATTAGAAGTAACAAATATAGGTAAGTCGTTACTAAATGGCACTGGCGAAACATTAGCCCCCCTTATATTTGACGGATTACTAGGGGTAGTCGCGGGGCTATGCATTGTTATCCTGCATTTAGTTTGGAGTAAATTTGCTAACACTAAGCACTAGATTTATAACGCTATTAATTTACGCCTATTTACATAAAAGGGGAAAGCATAGTGTATATTTTTGTTAAAAGTATGTAACATAAAAGCTTAATAAAAAATAAATAAAAGGAACTTTAATGAATAAGTTTTTGGCTTGTTTGACACTATTGCTGGTCAGTATTTTTAGCTCTCATACTACAGCAAGTAATGGCTTGGTACCGATAGAAAGTTTTAGTAAAGATATAGAGTTTGCAGGTGTGAAAATTTCACCTGATGGAAAATATTTAGCTGTAATTACTCGCCCTGAAGGAAAAAATGTATTAATGGTGCTAACCACAGATACATTTAAAGTAAGCCATGCAATAAAATTCCCTAATAATGCCCAAGTTGGCAATTATTACTGGGTAAACAATGAAAGAATTGTATTGGCCAAAGAGTACATTAAAGGTTGGAAAGACCATCCCGAATATCATGGTGAGCTTTTTGGTATAAATGCTGATGGTAGCCAAGGCAAATACCTAGTGGGTTACCAAGGTGAAATGCAAACGGGTACCCGCATCAAAAAAGCGACACCTATACTCGGCACTTCTTATGTACTAGACCCGCTTATTCATGATAGACGTAAAATGCTGATCCTAACCTTCCCATGGAACGCATCAAATGAGCCTCATACAATCGTTTATGAAGTTGATATTTACAGCGGAAAACGAAAAAGAGTTTCTAGGTCACCATCAAGAATGGCAGGCTTTTTAACGGATCATGATGGAAATGTGCGTGTTGCTGTTTCAAACGATGATTACATTAACCAAAAAATTTATACGCGAGAAAAGTCCGGCGGTGAATGGCAACAGCTTGATTTAGGAGAGCTAAAATACACTGATATTAGTCTTCATGCGTTTGATAGTACGGGCACATCTGTTTATGTTACAGCGTCAGAAAGTGGCGAAGCAAAAGGGCTTTACAAACTAAACTTAGAGAGCAAAAAGTTTGAACTTTTACATAAAGAACAGCACGTTTCTCCAAAAAAGGTGTGGGTAGATGAAGTTTCTAAAGAGTTATTCGCAATTGAAAATGAGCTTGGTTATCCAGCTTATACCTTTATAAATAATTCTCATAAAAGTGAGCGCTTAAAGGCATTAATACAATCGCTTCAAGGTCAGCAAGTGCAGCTTGTTAGTAGCACTGAAGATGGCGAGAAGAGTATTATATTTGCGTCAAGTGATACCAACCCTGGCAGTTATTACTTGTATGACGCCAAAAAGAATAGCTTGCGCTTTTTATTTGCGACTAAAAGCTGGATCAAGCCAAGTGAAATGGCAATAACCAAACCTGTAAATTATAAAGCGCGTGATGGCTTAACAATATACGGGTATTTAACCATCCCTAATAATACTAATGAAAAAAACTTACCTTTAGTTGTTATGCCTCACGGTGGGCCTCATGGACCAAGAGATTGGTGGGGCTATGAGAGCGAAGCTCAACTATTAGCCAGTAGAGGCATTGCCGTACTAAAAGTTAACTTTAGAGGCTCTGGTGGCTTTGGTCGCAACTTTGAACATGCTGGACATAAAAAATGGGGTGCTGAAATACAATACGACATTATTGACGGTGTAAAACACTTAATAGAGCAAGGTACTGTAAATAAAGATAATATTTGTATAATGGGCGCAAGTTTTGGTGGTTATTCGGCATTACAAAGTGCAATTTTAGAACCTGATATGTTTCAGTGTGCTATTGGTGTCGTTGGGGTGTACGATTTACCGCTAATGTTTGAAGAAGGTGATATCTCTGAACGTGACCGTGGACAGCGCTATCTTAAAAGCGCGCTTGGTACTGATGAAGCACAGTTAAAGCGTTTTTCACCTAGTTACAACATAGACAAGCTTAAAGCACCCGTTTTAATTGTACATGGTGGGCAGGATGAGAGAGCACCAATTGAGCAAGCTGAGTCTTTAGTTGCAGCACTAAAAAAAGAAAACCACCCTTACATATACGAGTTACTTGAAGATGAAGGGCATGGCTTTTATAAAGCTGAGCACAGAACGCGCTACTACAAGCAGGTACTTAACTTTTTAGATGAGCATATGAATTTCTAATTATAAGTATGAACCAAGATTGAAAATGGCCAGTAAAACTGGCCATTTTTTATTTGCAGTTTGCTTTATCACACATTTCTTCTAATTCTATTTTCGCTTTACTATTACCTTGCGCTATTGCATGCTCGTACCAATACTTTGCTGTTTTTATATTTTTAGTTACGCCTTGGCCATCTCGATACATTTGCGCAAGATTTAGCTGCCCCCATTGCGAGCCTGCATTTGCGGCAATAGTAAAACTCTCAAGCGCATCGCTATACTGTCCGTTTTTAAAATACGTAATGCCTTGTTGGTTATTTTTGTCGAGCTTTAAACCTTTATATAGCGGTTTAGGTTTTGGCGGAAACATAACAAACCCACCATATAAACTATTTGCCGAGGGGCGCAGTACGTCGTAAATCACCCCGTCGTTGTAAAGTCTTTTTACTTCGCTACGAGGCAAAGTAATTTTGTCAGCTGAGAAGTAACCTCTTTGTACTAATAAGCTGGTACGCATTGCAGTCGTAATGCCGTTGTTACGCTTATAACTGTAATTACTTACCTGAAAAGTTATAAACTGCTCGTCAAAACTTAAAACTTGCGCAACTTTTAAGTTAGTCAGTGTCCATGGCTCATGAGTAAATTTATCGGCGTGTACTAAATACGTGTCGTAGGCTTTAGGATTCGTTAAGTAGCGTTGCTTTTGCGCTTGCGCTGCAGCGTGTTGTTGGTAAAAAAACAGCCCCACCCATAACGCTAAAAATACCCCTATAAAGTATTTAGGAAGAGTGACAATTTCAAAAACAGGTAACTGCTTTAACTTTACAGGCGCATTATGGCCGCATTGATAGCATTCGTATTTATAGTTTAGCGCTAAAGGTATAACAGGAATAACCGTAAAGCGTAAAAAACGACTTTGGTTTATTAGATGATAGGCGCGGCTATGGCAATTAGGGCAGCACTGCGTTTTTGCAAAATAAGGAAATGACTGACTCGTATTGAAAAGCAACATACCTACACACTCCTTGTTTTGTTTTATTTATATAAAGGTAAAACAAGGAGTGCGTTTATTAAAGCGACAAACTGTAAGTAAGTATGTCAGTTATTATTTTGTGTCTGCTTTAGGCTTAATAGTGGTTTTTGCATCGGCGGCCATTAGCGCAAACACAGCGTACGCAGCGGTATTTTGGCGCAGTTTAGCAGGTGTTACTTTATCGAGCGTGTCATCAGCTGTGTGATGGTAATCAAAGTAATCTGTGCCATCTTGAGCTAACTCAAATATAGGTGCCGACACCGCTTTTTTAAATGGAATTAAATCCGGCCCGCCGTTGGCTTGGTTTTTACCAATGTACTCAATGTTTAATGGCGCCAGTTCTTTTGCTATAGCACGTACTACTGGTAGTGAAGCTGCATCTACATTCGACTCAAAACCATATACTACATCGGCGCCAAAGTCCGACTCAGCAGCTGCAACTATATTATGTAAATCGTTTTTATGTTGTGCAAAGTAAGCTTTTGCTCCCCAAAGGCCAAGTTCTTCTGCTGCAAAAAGCACAACGCGAATACTGCGTTTAGGGCGTTTAACATCGCTAATGTGTTTAGCCGCTGCCATTGTTAGCGCAACACCTGCACCATCATCTAATGCGCCAGTGCCTAAATCCCATGAGTCTAGGTGGCCACCAATTAACACATATTGTTCTGGGTTTTCGGTGCCATTAAATTGGCCTATAACGTTATAGCTTGTGCCTTCTCCTAGGCTTTGTGTTTGTACATTTATATTAACTGTTACCTTTTTGTTTAAAGCCACTAAGCGCGCTATTTGATCGGCATCAGGGTTGGCAATGGTGACGTTGGGTATTTTTTTAACGCCTTCTTTATAGTGGCTGCCTCCTGTGTGAGCAAAACGGTGGTGAGCTGTACTCACTGAGCGCATCATGTAAGCAACCGCGCCTTTTTTCGCGGCCTCAACGGCACCTGTGCCACGTGCTTTTACAGCAGGGCCATAACCGTTGCCATCAATATGGCGATTCATTCGATAATTAATATAGGCAATCTTACCTTTTAAACTATTTGCTGGTGCTGCAATTAGCTCATCCAATGTTTCAAACAGTACAACCGGTGCGCTAATACCATCTTTAGGTGTGCTTACACTGTTACCTAACGCAGTTAAATGCAGAGGTTGCTCACTTGGGGTGAGTATTTTTCCGCTTTCGCTGTAACGGCGCCAATTTGGAAAGGCTGCCTCTTCAAGCCATACTTTATCAAAACCCAATTCGTTAAATTTTGCTTTAGCCCACGCAACTGCTTTTTTATCGTTTTCAGTGCCGGGTAGGCGAGGACCCACTTCTGTTGTGAGTGATTCGAGTAGCTCGTAGCTTAAAGGGCTTTTAAGCGCAGCACTGCGCACTTCATCAACCTGTTGTAATTGTTTAGCGGTGAATTCTGCACTTGTTGCATGAGCAGTTAAGCTGCTAGTTAGTAAAAGTGCTGTAATAATTTTTTTCATATTGAGTAAGCCTTTTTTTAATTACGTGCATTAGAGCATTTTTTGAAGGCTTTAAAAAATAGATGAGATGAATGTAGTAGGGTTTTTAATAGGCATTAAAAAGCCCGCACAATCATTATTGTGCGGGCTTTTTAAGTATAAGTTTATAACTTAAAAGCTAAATTGAGCTGCCAGGCGTACATTTGTGCCTTCGCCAATAGTTACATTACCATTACCGCCGCCACCTAAGTAATCAGTATCAAATAGATTTTCAACGTTAAGGCGAAGATTTATATCGGTGTTACTCATGTTAAACTTATAAGTTGCACCAACATCTATACGTGTATAGGCATCTTTGGTAATAGAATTATCGCTATCTGCAAAGCGTTCACCTTCATAAAAAGCACCGGCATTAAACGCAATGGTGTCGTTTAACTCATAGCGTGTCCAAAGTGATGCAGACCATTTAGGGGCATCGGTAGGTCGTTTACCTTGTAGATTTTCGTTCGCTCTTTCATAGTTAGCATCTAAATACATTGCAGATGCCATAACAAATAAACGGTCAGTTGCTGCACCTTGTGCTGCCATTTCAAAACCTTTATGACGCTGTTCACCAACTTGGTTTGTTTCAGTGGTAATTGAGCCGATAGGTGTTTCAAGTTGTTCTGTAACTAAGGTTCCATTTTTACTTATATCGAAAATAGCACCGCTAAGCATTAAACGCTCATCAAATAGCTGCCATTTAATACCAAGCTCTCTTTGTTCAGAGGTGATAGCATCTATTTTCATACCAAAGTTGATATCTTCTTCGTTAGTAATGGTTTCGTTTTGTGGCTCAAAACCTTCTGTATAACTGGCATAAATAGTTGCAGATGCATTCGGGTGATAAAGTACGCCGAATTTAGGCAAAAACGACTCGTTATTTTGTCCTTCACGTGTTTGCTTATCAAAGCGACCGCCAACAGACACTTGCCATTGTGGTGAAAAAGTAATTAAATCTTGGGCGTATACACCGTAGTAGTCATATTCAGTTTCGCTTTTAGTGAGATCAGTTTTATAGCTGACATCTGGGCGGGCAGGTTCATTTTGGCCTGCTGTAAAACTAAATGAATCAGCAGATGTGCGTAGTTGACCATAATAGTAGTCAAGCGAGTTCGCACCGATTAGAAATTGGTGTTGTATGCCAGCCGTTTCAAATTCACCAATAAAATCAATAAATGCAGTGGTGAATTGCCAATCATCAAAACGATCGTATGGGTTCGAAGTGTATGTATTCGTTTGTGAGATGTAAGAATTTCGACTAGGAGATGACTCAAAACGCTGGCGCTCAAATGTTTGCTCGTTGTAACCAAGCTTAACTTGCCAGTGATCGTTTAAGTAGACTTCAAAATCTACGCCTAAGTTTTCTACCGTTATGTCGGTAAACGCCCAAGACATATCGCGAATGGTTTTCTCATCGCCAATCACATTGGCGTTGTCATCTATCCATGCACCTGTATCAAGGCCTGCTTCGTCGTCTGTGCGGTCGTAATGCACGCGTACTAATGCGTTGTCACTTAAATCGTAATCAACAATTACAGCGCCTAAAAAACGGTCGCGTTCACGGTTTTCGCCGTTTTGATATTCGCGCCAGTAATCCACATCTTGTTTTACTAAAATACCGCGTGCACGTAAATCTTCAGCGTCGGTAAGTGCACCAGCTGCGTCTAGCATAAAGCGGGTAGAGCCGTGTTGGTCTACATCTGCGCTGGCGTTAAATAATGTAGTTGCCGTAGGCTTTTTTGTCACCATGTTAATCAAGCCACCTGGGCCTGATTGTCCGTATAAAATACTTGATGGACCTTTAATAACTTCTACTTGTTGTAGAATTTCAATCGGTTGCTGGTAGTGAGACCAATGTTGGTGTCCGTCGCGTAAGTAGCCTGTCGATGAGCTAAGTTCAAAGCCGCGTAAGTTAAATACTTCACGGTTACGTTGTTGAGAGCCGGCAGTTAAACTTGCATCGTTAGTAAGTACTTCGCCAAGGGTCGTTGCTAATTGCTCGCTAATGATTGTATCGCTAATAACAGTGACTGATTGCGCTGTTTCTAACAATGACGCTGATGTTCTCATTGCTCCGTTGGCGTTGTCGACTTTGTAGTCGTTAAAATAACTACCTTTAACTTCAATTCGCTCTAAGTCAGTAGGTGCGGCAAAGGCGCTTGTGCTAATGGCACCAACAAGTGCTACGTACAGTGAGTTTAGTTTCATCAATTACATCCAGTGTTAGGGTGTTAAAATTTTTCGAGGATCTTAATGAAAACTAGTATCATTTGCAACTTTTTTATTAACAAGGATTAACGCATCGTAAAATAATGCACATCGGGTATTAATGGTTGCCTAAGCTGAATTCTGCTATTATGGAGCTCATATTTTGGGGCTAAGCCCTGTGTTGTTTTATTATTTTGGAATTTATTGTGACTTCTACTGCATTTTCATCTTTGGCTTTACCTGCTGGTTTAGTTGATAATTTATCAACACTTGGCTACTCGCAAATGACGCCTGTACAAGCGCAAAGCCTGCCACCTGTACTTGAAGGTAAAGACATTATTGCACAGGCAAAAACCGGTTCAGGTAAAACTGCTGCTTTTAGTTTAGGTGTGTTAGCTAAATTAAATGTAAAACGTTTTCGTATTCAATCGCTTGTACTTTGTCCAACGCGCGAACTGGCCGAGCAAGTGGCAGTAGAAATGCGTAAACTTGCCCGCGGTATTCACAATATTAAAATATTAACGCTATGTGGTGGTGTATCAATTGGCCCACAAATAGGCTCGCTTGAGCATGGGGCGCATATTATTGTGGGTACACCTGGGCGAGTGGACGATCATATTCGCAAAGGTACACTGCGTTTAGACGATGTTGAAACGTTAGTACTTGATGAAGCAGATCAAATGCTTGATATGGGCTTTCAAGATACCCTTGATGCAATTATTGAGTGTATACCGCAAAATCGTCAAACGTTGTTATTTAGTGCTACCTTTCCGCGTGCAATTGAAGCGATTGCAAAGCGCGTATTAAAAAATCCAGAGATGATAAAAGTAGAAGAAGAGCAAGAAAAAAGCACTATAAAACAATACTTTTACAAAATGGATAACAACAAACAACGCTACTCAACGCTTAAATTATTGCTACTTAAATTTACACCACAAAGCTGTGTTGTTTTTTGTAATACCAAGGTAGAAACACAACAAGTTTGTGATGATTTAGCAAGCGAAGGCTTTAGTGCCGTGGCGCTTCATGGTGACTTAGAGCAACGTGATCGCGAACGTACGTTAATTCATTTTGCTAATAAAAGCGCGTCAATATTAGTGGCAACCGATGTAGCTGCGCGTGGCTTAGATATTGACGACATGGACATGGTAATAAATTACCATTTAGCACATGACCCACAAACCCATGTGCACCGTGTAGGACGCACAGGCCGAGCCGGTAAAAAAGGGATTGCATGCTCTATTTACGGTGATGCTGAACAGTTTAAAGTGGCGCAAATTGGTGACCATTACGAACGCGACTTTTTGCCAGAACCAATGCCTGCCTTTAGCTTATTAGAAAAGCCGCCTTACAAGCCAGAAATGGTCACGCTAATGATTGATGCCGGCAAAAAGCAAAAAGTGCGCGCGGGTGATATTTTAGGTGCGCTTACTGGCAAAGAGGGAATTGCAGGCCGCCAAGTCGGTAAAATAAATGTACTTGATAACGTTGCCTTTGTAGCGGTAGAGCGTAATGCATCAAAACCTGCACTGCGTAAATTAACCGAGGGCAATATTAAAGGGCGTAAAATTCGTGCCCGTCGCCTTACCCGTTAATTAGGTGTTTTGAGCAGCTAGCTTTAGCTGCTCATACTCGGCTCTTACTTGTCTAAATTTACATGCACTTCCAGTTTGCTTATCTGGATGATGTTTTAATGCCAATTGCCGCCAGCGCTTTTGTAGCATAGCTAAGTTAAAGTTTGGCGGTAATTGCCAAGCTTTAATTAATGGCTCAATATGCACAACTGGATGCTTTATTAGTGGGTTAAATTGCTGCCAAAAACTATCTAATAATGCCTCAATGTCTTTGGCACTGGTGTCGTAGTTTTCCCAGTTTAAATAGTAACTTTTTAAATGGGATGGCATTGCTACATTGCTACTTGGCTCTGCAAGTTCAATATGTAATGACGATATAATTAAGTGCTTGGGTAATAGCTGTGTTTGCAGCTCAAATAACGCATTCATAATTAAAAAATTCTTTTTAAATAAATTTTGCTCAGGGTTAACATCTAAAGATGGTAACACCCCTTGTTGAGCGAGCGTTGCGGCTAAGGTATGAACTTTCCAAACTGGCTGAGTTAAAAGTAACTCAAAAATCTCATCAATCAGGGGGTTAAGCATTGTTTGCGCTCGTTTTGTTGTGTATCTTCAATAAAGATTACACTGACTAAAGCTAAAGTTTGAAGGAATAATATTATGCTAGGCAAATTGAAGTGCCTTTTATTTGTTTTATGTTGTGTGTTCATACTGCCTAGCTTTGCTCAAAATAGTGTATCTTTATTTGATGAATTTAAAAAAGAGCAGCAGTGGGACGTAAAACTCACGCTCGGTAATGCGCTGCTTGAAGCAAAAAATATAACAGAATCTCAAAAGGTTAGTGTGTATTCTGAACTTGCCGATTTAGCCTTCTCCTCAGATGATTTTGAAAATGCTCTGCTGTACTTTAAAAAATTAGAACAGCACACCTCCTCAAGTTACTTGCCAGATATGCATTTTAGAGCCATTAAAATGCAAGGTGTAGTGTTTTATTTTCAGGGATATTTTCAGCAAGCTATTGTTGAATATAGCCGCGCCATGGTAATTGTTGAAAAAAACAATAAGCAAGTAGAGCTTGCAAACCTGCTTAGTAACATTGGTTTAGCGTACTTTGAAATGAATAATATGGAGCTGACGCTCGAATATTATTTAAAAGCAAAAGAGATTTATGAAAAAAAGGGCAGTGCGCAAGACCAAGCTGACATTTTGCTAAATATAGCAGGGGTGTACATTAGATTATCGCGTTATGAAAGCGCGATTTTATTTTATAAAGAAGTACTTAAAGTATATCAAAAACTAGGTGATACCAGCGGTATAGCGCAAGTTAACAATAATTTAGGCGTTGCTTACTACGAAAGCTCACAATTTGACTTAGCACTGCACTATTATCAAATGGCGTTGCGTTACTACATTTCTACCAATGATTATAATAAGTTATCTACCCAATATACTAATTTAGCAAACATTAATTTAATTCTTAATAACGTGGATGTTGCTTACGAGCAGGCTAAATTAGGGGTACAAAATGCCCTTGAAATTGCGAATCACAGTTTAGAGCTTAACGCCTTACATGCACTGGCTAAAATACAATTTGTGAGAGGTGAGCTTGCTGATTCGCAAATAAGCTTAGATAAAGCCACCGATTTGGCCACACAATATAATAGTGTGCGTATAAAGCGCGATGCTTTTGGCACGCGTTCGCTTTTAGAGGCTAGCAAAGGCAACTACGCTGAGGCATTAACGCTTCACGAAAAGTTTGTAGCAGAGCAGCGTGGTATTAATAGCGAAACAATCACCAGTGCTTTAGCAGTATTACAAAACCAATTTAAAGCGACTCAGTTAAACCAAGAAATTCAGAAGCTCAAGCAAGAGCGAAAAGTACAGAAATTAAAAATGAGCCAGCGCTCGCAGCTCACAGTTTTTATTTTTGTTTTATTATTTTTAGTGATTGTTACTGGCACCGCGCTTTATCGTCGGGGTGCCGAAAAGCGTGCCAAGCAGTTATTAAAGGAGCAAGTTGCGCAGCGTACGGCAGAGCTGCAAGCTATAGCTCAGGAGCTACGAGAAGCTAATGATGTTAAAAGCCAGTTTTTGGCAAATATTAGCCATGAAATTAGAACCCCGCTCACCGCTATTTTAGGCCAAACAGATGATTTAATTAATGGTTTGTACGAGCCTGAAAACCTACAAGATGAATTAAAAATAATTCAGCGACATAGTGATCATTTAAAAAGTTTAATTAATGATGTGCTTGATTTAAGCAAAATAGAAGCAAACAGATTAGAGCTTAATATTTCGTGCTTTGACATAGTGCAGCTAGTTAGCGATGTACATGCTATGTTTATTTCGCAGGCTAAAGCGAAGCATTTGCAAATTCGTTTTGATAACCATGTAGGTAATGCGTTTTATACCAAACTCGATTTAATGCGGGTAAAGCAAATACTCATCAATTTATGCGCTAACGCTGTTAAGTTTACTCAGGCTGGGCAGGTAGTTGTGTCTTTGAACAAAACTGAGCAAGGGCTTGTTTTTATAGTTAAAGATACTGGTATTGGCATGAATTCATCGCAGCTAAAACAAATATTTGAATGCTTTAGCCAAGCCGATAACAGTATTAGCCGTCGCTTTGGTGGCACTGGGTTGGGGCTTAGTTTGTCTCAGCAGCTGGCCTCTATGATGGGAGGGTACATTAGCGTTCAAAGTGAGTTTAAACGCGGGAGCCAGTTTTCGCTGTTTTTACCCTGTGTAGAGGTTGAAAAAGAGCGAGATGAGTACGAATATGTAACCTCGTCTAAACGGGTTAAGCAGTTAACTGGTCGTGTAGTACTGGCTGAGGATCACCCCGACAACCGTAGACTCATAAGTCGTTATTTACGTTCTATGGGGCTTGAGGTTATAGCGGTAGAAAATGGTGAGCAAGCGGTTGAGAAGTGCCTTCAAATATACCCAGATTTAGTGCTACTGGATATACAAATGCCTATTATGGATGGCCGTGCTGCATTTTCATTATTACAAAAGTGCGGCTTTCAAGCGCCTATTTTTGCTTTAACTGCCAATGCAATGAGTCATGAAGTCGATGATTATCTTGCGCTAGGCTTTACAGGGTATTTAGGTAAGCCGTTAGATAAAAACGCTTTTTATAACACGCTTGCTAAACATTTGGATGAAGCTGCTAAACAAGAGCCACCATATACAGCTCAGATAGATATGAGCGACTTAGTAACAAGTTTTAAGCAAAGTTTCACGTTTGAAAGCGAAACCATAAATCAGCATTATAGTAGTAATGACTTAGAGGCATTACAAAAAGACAGCCATCGCATTTTAGGGGCAGCGCAAATGTTTGCGTTAGACGATATTGCCAAGGCCGCTAAAAATCTCGATATGGCTTTACTCAATAAACAAAGCCAAAGTAAAGAACACATTCAAAAGCTTGTAGATGAATTACAGTGTGTACTTAAAAAATATAACGAAAGTTAATTATTCTAATCGTGTTAAGTTATTAGACATTTATAGCGACAGATAAATAGAGTGGTAAGAAGGCATGAATTTTGACACGAAGTTGCTCTACATAAGAAATTTATAACGCCATTAACGCTTTATTTAGCATGCTAGAAAGGCTAAATATCTAAGTTGATTGGTATTGCCGTTTAAATATAAAAAAAGCGCTCTAGGCGCTTTTTTTATATAACGAAAACGCGCTTATTGGCGTTTCATCGAATCGAAGAATTCATCGTTCGTTTTGCTCATAGAAAGCTTATCAATTAAGAATTCCATAGCATCAATCTCTGACATTTCATGAACAATCTTGCGTAAAATCCATAGCTTTTGTAGCTCATCTGGTTTAGTAAGTAGTTCTTCACGACGCGTACCTGAGCGGTTAAAGTCGATGGCAGGGAATACACGCTTTTCAGCAATCTTACGATTCAAGTGTAGTTCCATGTTACCGGTACCTTTAAACTCTTCGTAGATAACTTCATCCATTTTTGAGCCCGTGTCGATAAGTGCTGTAGCTATAATCGTTAAGCTACCGCCTTCTTCAACATTACGTGCAGCACCAAAGAAGCGCTTAGGCTTGTGCAGTGCATTAGCATCAACACCACCGGTAAGTACTTTACCTGATGAAGGGATAACTGTGTTGTAAGCACGTGCTAAACGGGTGATTGAATCCAATAAGATAACCACATCTTTTTTGTGCTCAACCAAACGTTTTGCTTTTTCAATCACCATTTCTGCAACTTGTACATGGCGAGAAGCTGGCTCATCAAACGTTGATGCAATAACCTCACCTTTAACAAGGCGTTGCATCTCGGTTACTTCCTCCGGACGCTCATCAATAAGTAAAACCATTAATGTAACATCTGGGTGATTGTGAGTGATTGATTGTGCAATGTTTTGCAGTAGCATTGTTTTACCCGCTTTAGGCGGTGCTACTAACAAACCACGTTGGCCACGGCCAATTGGTGATGCTAAATCAAGTACACGAGCGGTAATGTCTTCTTTACTGCCGTTACCGCGTTCCATACGAAAACGTTCGTTTGCATGTAGTGGGGTAAGGTTTTCAAAAAGGATTTTAGTGCGAGAGTTTTCAGGTTTATCAAAGTTAACTTCGTTTACTTTTAGTAAAGCAAAGTAACGTTCGCCGTCTTTAGGTGGGCGAATAAGGCCTGAAATAGAATCGCCAGTACGCATACTGAAACGGCGAATTTGGCTTGGAGATACATAAATATCATCTGGGCCAGCTAAGTAAGAGGCTTCTGATGATCTTAAAAAACCAAAACCATCTTGTAAAATCTCTAGTACACCGCCGCCGTAGATGTTCTCTCCGCCTTTGGCATGTGCTTTAAGAATGGCAAAAATGATATCTTGCTTTCTTAAGCGGGCTACGTTTTCGAGCCCCATGGACTCAGCTAAGTTTACAAGTTCTTTTATAGACTTGTCTTTTAATTCGCGTAAATGCATATTGGTGGGTTCTTTATTACAATTGTCATACTCAAAATCGCTTTGATAGTTGAGTGAGGTTTGTTGAATATAACTAAGGATTAGTTGGCTTTATAAACTAGCAGTTCACTGGCACAGCGTCCAGTCTTTATACAAAATAAACACAAAAAAAGGGCAAAAAAGCCCTTTTTTTTCATTTTTACTTAGATATTGTTTTCTAAGAACTCAATAAGTTGAGTTTTAGAAAGCGCACCAACTTTCGTTGCAGCTACTTGGCCATCTTTAAAAAGAAGTAGTGTAGGGATACCACGAATACCAAACTTAGGTGGTGTGCCTGCGTTTTGGTCAATGTTTAACTTGGCAACTGTTACACGGCTATCATACTCATCAGCCACTTCATTAAGGATAGGGGCGATCATTTTACAAGGTCCGCACCACTCAGCCCAAAAATCTACTAGTACAGGCTTGTCTGATTGTAATACGTCAGCTTCAAAGCTATCGTCAGTAATTTGGATTATTTTCTCGCTCATTGCGCTCTCCGATTTAGTTAGGCGAAATATTTAGTGCGTATTTAAACACTCTTGTTTCTTATTGCAAGTTTAAACGTTATGCTTAAACGCTATGACTAAGACACATTTGACCGATAAAAAGTTTTCAGACTTTGCTATCGCACCGGAAGTGGTTGCCGGTTTAACCGAAAGTGGGTTTGAGTATTGCACACCCATTCAAGCAAAATGCCTACCTTTTATTTGTGACGGTCGCGATATCGCGGGCCAAGCACAAACGGGTACGGGCAAAACGTTGGCGTTTTTAACTGCCACGTGCCATCGGTTATTACAATCTAGCAAAGCACCTAGTAAACATCCAAGAGCCCTGATCATGGCCCCGACTCGGGAGCTTGCGATTCAGATACACAAAGATGCTAAAATTTTAGCGCCGCACTGTAATCTTAACTTAGGTTTAGTATATGGTGGCGAAGATTACGAAAAACAACGTGTACAATTAGAAAAAGGCGTTGATATTTTAATTGGTACTACAGGTCGACTAATCGATTTGTACAAGCAAGGCTGTTACACCCTTAACGAAATTGAGGTAGTTGTGCTTGATGAAGCCGATCGTATGTTCGATTTAGGCTTTATAAAAGATATTCGTTACATGTTCCGCCGTATGCCAGATACAGCAGATAGACTCAATTTATTATTTTCTGCCACGCTTTCTTATCGCGTGCAGGAGCTTGCCTTTGAACATATGACTAACCCTGAACACGTTCAAATCGAGCCAGACGTAAAAACAGGCAAGCGCATTAAAGAAGAGCTATTTCATCCTTCTCAAGAGGATAAAATTAAGCTGCTATTAACTTTAATTGAGGAAGAATGGCCGGATAAGGCCATCGTATTTGCCAATACCAAACACAGTTGTGAGACAGTATATGCCTGGTTAAAAGCCGATGGTCACCGTGTAGGTATGCTCACTGGTGATGTAAACCAGAAAAAACGCCAATCTATATTAGCGCAATTCACCAAAGGTGAATTAGACTTTTTAGTGGCAACTGATGTCGCAGCACGTGGGCTACATATCCCTGAGGTAAGTCATGTATTTAACTTTGACCTACCGGATGATTGTGAAGATTACGTTCACCGTATAGGTCGTACTGGTCGTGCCGGCGCATCAGGCCATGCAATTAGCTTTGCATGTGAACAGTATGCTTATAACTTACATGAAATAGAAGAGTATATAGAGCACAGCATTCCTTTATCACATTATGATAAAACCGCATTGCTAGATGATTTAACAAAGCCTACTATTCAAAGAAAGCGCAACTATTCTACAGGCCCACGTAATCGTAGTAATAATAACGGACGTCGCCCGAATAATAGTTACCAAAAAGGACGGTCGTAACTTGGCCGTTACTGTACGTAGTAGTAACTAGAGGTTTTTGAACGGTGGGGCAATTTAAACCGCAAAAAAATGTGTATGCAGTCATTGATTTAGGCTCAAATAGCTTTCATATGCTAATTGCTAAATCAATTGCTGGCGGCCTACAAACTATAGGCCGCGTTAAACGCAAAGTAAGATTAGCAGCAGGGCTTGATAGCGAAAATGTATTAAGCTCTGAGGCAATGCAGCGAGGTTGGGAGTGCCTTGCACTTTTTGCTGAGCGCCTACAAGACATTCCAAAACAAAATATCACCATAGTAGCAACTGCAACACTTCGACTTGCAACGAATGCCGATGTTTTCAAGGCGCATGCTGAGAAGATACTAGGCCATACGATTAATGTAATTAGTGGTGAGCTAGAAGCACGCACTATATATAAAGGCGTAGCACACACTTCATCGTGTACTGGCAAACAACTTGTCATTGATATTGGTGGGGCAAGTACCGAAGTCGTTATAGGTAAAGGTTTTGAGGCACTGCACTATAAAAGTTTAAATATGGGATGCGTCACATACTTAGAGCGTTACTTTAAAGACTGTCAACTAAGTGAAGCAAACTTCAATGCCGCCATTAAAGCTGCTCATGAAGTGATTGACGAAATTGCGCCAGAGTATAAACAAGCAGGGTGGCAAATAGCATCAGGTGCCTCTGGTACGGTGCAAGCGATTCAAGAAATCATGGTTGCGCAGGACTTAGATGATCTACTTACATTAGAAAAGCTAAATAAAATAAAACAGCAATCGATAGCCTACAGTACGATTGCTGCACTTGACCTGCCTGGGTTAAGTGAAGAGCGCAGGTTAGTTTTTGTGTCAGGCCTTGCTATCTTAATAGCGTTATTTGAATCACTTGAAATTGAAAAAATGGGTTTAGCTGGCGGTGCACTTCGCGAAGGTGTACTTTACAGTATGGTACCTGAGCTTCATAACAACGATATCCGTAAACGTACAGTGGATGGGTTTATGGACCGGTATCATGTTGATCAAAAGCAAGCGAATCGAGTATCGAGCTTAGTTATTCAATTGGCAGAGCAGGTAGGTGAAAGCTGGCCGCTTGTTAGTGAAAATGCCTTGCCGCTTTTAAAAGCCGCAGCGCAACTTCACGAAATTGGTTTATTGATAGAGTATAAGCAATACCATAAGCACACAGCCTACATTATAGAAAATACCGATATGCCTGGTTTTTCACAATCCGAACATAAAGTGATTGCTGCAGTTGCAAGCGCACATCGTTCTGATATCCAAAAAGGAAGCTTCAACGTTCTAGGTGCGCATAGTACGCTTACCCAATACTTAGTTAGGCTATTAAGAATCGCCGTAATATTATCGATGCGCCGACAAGATGACGTACTTCCTAAAATAGAGTTATCTGTAGAAAAAGACACATTAGACTTAAAGTTTGCCAATAACTGGTTAAAAGAACACCCGCTTATGGCTAGTGAGCTACAACAAGAGTCAAAACTGCAAAGTAAACTCGGTTGGAAACTCATCGTTAACTAATATAAAAGGCCTGTAAGGGCCTTTTTAGTGTTTAAAGTAACCACTTTGCTTTAATTTCATGCGAACAGTCATTTATTTCAAGTTTTCTTAAAAAAAGGGTTGATCTGTTTTTGGATCTCCCTATAATGCGACCCCACTGAGACGGCAGAGCGCAACGTATAGCGAGGCACGAGCTAATCAGTGAGTCGAGTAAAACTTAGTTTTAAAAACTTTCAAGTTTAACAAAATTAAGTGTTGACAAAAAAATAGGAAGGCGTAACATGCGCAGCCCTAGCGAGATAAAGCAACGCGCTTTAATCGCAACGTTCTTTAACAATATAAAGC
>NZ_PNCT01000091.1:0-4398 GCF_005887365.1 Pseudoalteromonas sp. S3785
GAGCCATGATCAAACTCTTCAATTAAAAAGTTTTGTGTCTTTCGACAGCTCAATGAATTCTGAATTTATTTAATATCTTTCGATATTGAATTGACTGTGCTGCAATAAATAAATTTATTGCTGTTGGTCACTCAGTTTCAATTGAGACTCTAAATTTGTTTGCTTCACTACCGAAGTAGCTTGGCTGTTAGAACTCAACCTGTACGAGTGCCCACACAGATGATTGCTTTATATTGTTAAAGAACGTTGCGATTAAAGCGCGTTGCTTTATCTCGCTAGGGCTGCGCATGTTACGCTTTCCTATCTTTTTGTCAACACTTAATTTTGTTAAACTTGAAAGTTTTTAAAACTAAGTTTTACTCGACTCACTGATTAGCTCGTGCCTCGCTATGCGTTGCGCTCTGCCGTCTCAGTGGGGTCGCATTATAGAGAGAACGGATTTTTACGCAAGCGTTTTATTTAATAAAATTGCGTTTAATTTATACCCATAAGAAACCCACATTAAAAGCACATGTTACCCACAAAAGCTTGTGGATAAGACTGCTTTTTTGCTTTTAAAACTAAACTCTTTTGATTCGTTATGGTAAGTTGCCAGCACTTTTTCAACTCATGTACTTAGGTAGTATTCATGACAGATATAATAAATAGTATAAGTGCCTTACTTTGGGGCCAAGTTCTCGTCTACTTATTAATAGCAGCAGGTGTCTTTTTTACCATTCGGTTGGGCTTTATTCAATTTGTACAATTCCCCCATATGTTTAAAGTTATGTTTGGCTCACGTAAATGTGGTGGTGATGAGATTTCTTCTTTTCAAGCTTTTTGTACTTCTTTAGCCGCGCGTGTTGGAACAGGTAATATGGCCGGTGTTGCCGTGGCACTTTATTTAGGTGGCCCTGGCGCTATATTTTGGATGTGGCTGATTGCTTTAATAGGTATGGCAACTAGCTTTGCAGAGAGTACGTTAGCACAAGCTTATAAAACTAAAGACGCTGATGGCAACTTTAGAGGCGGCCCTGCTTATTATATGGAGCGCGGTTTAGGCAAACGCTGGATGGGTGTCCTGTTTTCACTGTGCTTAATTTTAGCCTTTGGCCTGGTATTTAATGCTGTACAGTCAAACTCTATTGCTGCCGCATTTGAAGTAGCGTTTGATGTACCTAAGTATATAGTAGGCATAGCACTTGTGATTGGCTCTGGCATCATTATTTTTGGTGGATTAAAAACAATATCACGTTTTGCCGAAATGGTTGTTCCATTTATGGCGCTTGCCTATTTGCTAGTTGCTATATATGTATGTGCAGTAAACTTCACTGCTCTGCCTGATGTTATTGTACTTATAGTAAAAAGTGCATTTGGTTTAGAGCAAGCAGGCGCCGGTGCCATTGGCTATGGTGTAACACAAGCTATGATCCAAGGTATTAAGCGCGGTTTGTTTTCAAACGAAGCAGGTATGGGTAGCGCAGCCAATGCTGCAGCAACGGCAACACCTTACCCTCCGCACCCAGCATCGCAAGGGTATGTGCAAATGCTAGGTGTATTTATAGATACTATTGTGATCTGTACAGCCACTGCCTCATTAATCTTACTGTCTAATCAACTTGTGCCTGAATCGGGTGTATTAGGAATAGAGTTAACACAAGCTGCACTGCAAGAGCACGTAGGTGATTGGGGCACTTACTTTATTGCCATTGCTATTTTGTTTTTTGCATTTACCTCTATTGTAGCGAATTACTCATATGCCGAAACAAACCTAATGTTTTTAGAACATAACTCTAATAAAGGAATGTTTGTATTTAGGTTATTGGTATTAGGTATGGTTATGTTTGGCGCCATTGGTGAACTAGGGATTATTTGGACACTTGCTGATATCTCTATGGGCCTAATGGCTATTGTAAACGTGGTTGCACTGTTTATGCTCTCTGGTGTTGTTGTATGGTTATCAAAAGATTACAACGCACAAAATAAGCAAGGTGTACTACCTACGTTTGACAAAGACAAGCACCCTAAGCTTGCCAAAGAGGTTGATCCTAACGCGTGGAAGTAACACTAAATTGAAAAATTATTAAGCGAGCATTTGCTCGCTTTTTTTTGCCTTACAAACTATATAAAATTTTATTAATGTATTTCAAAGATATATACCATAATTAAATATCAGTAATAGGCGCTTTTTAATTTACTTACGTACAATAAAATTAAGTTTGTTATCTATAATATAAAGGAGTCATGATGGATGACCAATTGAACAAATACAGTATTGACACTACCGATTATCAAGTAGGTCAAGATAACGTACAAAAATGGGGGTTTGATGTTCATAATCCCGTGTTTGGAATAAGCGCATTTTTAGTCATACTATTTGTTGCCCTTACCTTATTGCTTGACCCTGAAGTTGTCAGGGAAGCACTGACCTCAACTAAAGATGCCATTATCAATAAATTTGATAGTTACTTCATGTTGATTGCTAATGGTTTCGTATTATTTTGCTTTGCACTTGCGCTCTCCCCTCTTGGCAAAATTCGCTTAGGAGGTGTTGATGCAAAACCTGAACATGGTTATCTTTCATGGTTGGCAATGCTATTTGCAGCAGGAATGGGGATAGGTTTACTGTTTTGGGGTGTTGCAGAGCCGGCAGCTTATTTTACTGATTGGTACTTAATGCCAATGAATGCACAGCCAAACACCCCAGAAGCTCACTCTTTAGCCATGGGTGCCACCATGTATCACTGGGGTTTACATGGCTGGGCAATTTACGCCATTGTTGCACTTAGTTTAGCATTTTTTGCCTACAATAAAGGCCTTCCATTATCTATACGATCCGTGTTTTACCCTTTATTTGGCGATCGAGCTTGGGGTTGGCTGGGTCATGTTATCGACATTCTTGCTGTACTCTCTACGCTTTTTGGTTTAGCAACGTCTCTTGGTTTAGGGGCGCAGCAAGCAACAAGTGGTATTAATTATTTAATGGGCACAGACTACGGTACCGCTTTTCAGATTACGGTTATAGCGCTCGTTACCTGTATTGCTATTGTGTCTGTTATTAAAGGTATTGAGGGGGGAGTGAAAGTACTTAGTAACATAAACCTTATATGTGCATTTATTTTACTTGTAGCCATCATATCCCTTACTTTTAGTGATTCAATTACGGCTATATGGTTTACCTTTGGTGCATATGTAGATCACATGATCCCGCTTAGTAATCCGTTTGGCCGAGAAGATGAAGACTGGATGCATGCCTGGACAGTATTTTACTGGGCATGGTGGATATCGTGGTCGCCATTTGTCGGAATGTTTATTGCCCGAGTATCTAAGGGCCGCACCGTGCGAGAGTTTTTATTGGTCGTCATTGGCTTGCCAACACTATTAAGTTTAGTTTGGATGGGCGTGTTTGGTAATTTAGCCATTTCACAAATTATTGATAAAATAGGTCCGCTTGGACAAAACGGGTTAACTGATATCTCAGTAACGCTATTTCAGGTTTATGAGCAACTTCCGCTAAGTAGCTTTATTAGTGTTATTTCAATTGTGCTTGTTTTAGTGTTTTTTATAACCTCTTCTGACTCTGGGTCACTTGTGATAGATGGTATAACTGCTGGCGGGAAAATTGATGCGCCGGTGCCACAACGTATATTTTGGGCATCGATTGAAGGGGCTATAGCCGCCGTATTACTGTGGGTAGGAGGCTCTCAAGCCTTACAAGCTTTGCAATCAGGAGTCGTAACTACAGCGTTACCTTTCTCAATTGTGCTCATTTTAATGTGCGTAGCGCTGATTCAAGGCTTAATGAGCGAATACCCTATCTATAAGGCACAAACAAAGTTATAGCATTATATACTTTAGCAAAGCGGCTTCGTGTCGCTTTGCGCTCTCACTTTATTTCTGCCCTTACCTACACTTCAGCTAATACATTTACGAACGTATTTACTCATCAAGCTATTTAGCTTTGGCAATACACCTTTAAAATGCACTATTAATCGTGCATTTATGCAAAATAGCTTTAATAAACAGTGTTAAAAGTAGTTGTTCGACCGCTGCAAAGGGATATAGGAAAAGTAATGTAGGTTTAATCAACTAACGCTAAGGTACAACAATACGTACGCTTTGCTTTAAGCACGATTGTCTTGTTTCATATCATTCATTTAATTAAGCCAATTGCTATTAACTTTTAAAGATAGGTAAAAACATAAATAAAATGATTTTTGGATAATAAAACTGAGGATTTATTTTGAATAATGGGGTATTTAATTTACTAAAAGGACTTTAGTAAAAGTGGTGCCCGAGGCCGGACTTGAACCGGCACGACTTGTTAGTCGAGGGATTTTAAATCCCTTGTGTCTACCAATTCCACCACTCGGGCATCGAGTTTGCTATTGATAGCATCGGGACTCAAGACTTGCTGGG
>NZ_PNCT01000092.1:0-2989 GCF_005887365.1 Pseudoalteromonas sp. S3785
TAGCTTTTAGCTTTTAGCAAAGTGTTTGTTTGCTTATTCAGCAAATCAAATTTGGTTTGAATATTAGCTTGCGATGCACTAATGTGGCGTTTCATCAGCATTTCAGCAAGTTCACCATCGTGATTTTCTATTGCGTTTATAATGGCCAAATGCTCGTCAAACGCTTTAGATACGCGCGGCCCCACCATACCCATTTGCACACGGTACATACGTATTAACTGGTAAAGCCCATTGCACAACAAATGGATAAGGTGCGCGTTTTTACTGCCTTTAATAATGCGATAGTGAAAGTCTAAATCGCCCGCTTCTTGATAGTACGACTCGCCCTCTTTAACGCGTTGAGTTTGCAAATGTTGATTAAGTAATTGCTTTAAACCTTTAACCTCATCGGGTTCCATATTGTCGGCAGCAAGCCTACATGCTAAA
The DNA here is from genome assembly GCF_005887365.1 of Pseudoalteromonas sp. S3785. Lineage (NCBI taxonomy): Bacteria > Pseudomonadati > Pseudomonadota > Gammaproteobacteria > Alteromonadales > Pseudoalteromonadaceae > Pseudoalteromonas > Pseudoalteromonas sp. S3785. Next base: position 427 of record NZ_PNCT01000092.1, read on the forward strand.
CCCTCTAGAGAACTGCGTACTTGATAAACCTCAATTAAACGCTCTGCAGTGAGTGCCACTACACGGCAGCCCACGTTTGCTTTACGCTCTACTAAGTAACAGCTTTCTAAGCGATTAAGTGCTTCTCTAAGCGTGGCACGGCTTACACCGTAACGCTTAGCAAGCTCTGGCTCTGAAATTTTGCTGCCTTGCTCTATGCTGCCCTCTACTATTTCACGGCGCATATCTACAAACACTTGATCAGAAGCTGTAGTAATTGGTGTATCGATTAAAAAAGGTTGCGTCATGGCTTTATAAATAAATTGTCGACAATTAATGAGCTAACTATGTGCTTAATAAAAAAACATGTCAACCCCAAATAAGTTAAAAAGGAGTAAAAAACACACATATTGTCGACACAGTTAATCTTAAGTCGTATAAAACTGTTTTAAAATTAAACTAAAAACGTAATATGTCGACATGCTAGCAAATTATAAAACCACTATTTAACGCTGAAAAAACACTTTAAAAGTGCTAATATCACGCTTTATTTTTTAATGTACGAGCCACTGCGTGAACGCTAACACTTATATTCCTGAGCACTTTATTGATGACGTAAAAACCTATTTACCTGCTCACCTCAATTTAGACGACTTTATAAACGCGTGTCGTCGCCCGCTCAGAAAGTCTATTCGTGTAAATACATTAAAAATTTCGATTAAAGAATTTTTAAAGCGCGCAGAACAAAAAAACTGGCAACTTACCCCTATACCTTGGTGTAGCGAGGGTTTTTGGCTAGAGCGCCCAAGCGATGAAGAGCAAAATTTAGCACTGGGCAATACCGACCTACACCTAAGCGGTGCCATGTACGTGCAAGAGGCAAGCTCAATGCTACCGCCTATGGCACTTAAGAAAAGTATTGAAAACGCAGACGAAAATAATAACTATGTGCTAGATATGGCATCAGCCCCTGGCTCTAAAACCTCGCAACTTGCCGCACTCATGAATAACCAAGGCGTACTGGTTGCCAACGAACTTTCGTCGTCTCGCTTAAAAGTACTGAGCGCAACGCTTAAACGTATGGGTGTAGGTAACTGTGCGCTTTCGCATTTTGATGGTGTTATATTTGGTAACTACATGTTTGAATGCTTTGATAGCATTTTGCTCGACGCGCCTTGCTCAGGTGAAGGAACAGTACGAAAAGATGCCGACGCACTTAAAAATTGGTCAATAGAATCAAATATTGAAATTGCTCAAGTACAAAAAGACTTAATTAAAAGCGCCTTTTACGCATTAAAACCAGGCGGTACGCTGGTGTATTCAACCTGTACGCTCACCCCGCTCGAAAACCAACAAGTATGTGATTATTTACTTAGTGAATTTGGCGACTACATTGAGCCACAAGCGCTTAGTAATTTATTTGAAGGCGCAGAAAAAGCCACCACCGCCGAGGGCTACTTACATGTATGGCCACAAACGTACGACAGTGAAGGCTTTTTTATTGCCAAATTTAAAAAACGAGCAAGCTGCAATAACCCAACCCAAACGGTTAAAAAAGGTGCGTTTCCGTTTAACGAGTTTGATAAAAAGCAGACCACGTTATTTATGAGCGAACTTAAAAAGCAGTTTGGTTTAAAAGCGCTGCCAGGTAAATTAATGCAACGCGATAAAGAACTATGGTTATTTCCTAATGGATTTGGAGCCGTGCAAAATAAAATTAAATACGCACGTTTAGGTATTCAGCTGGGGATTATTCATAAAAATGGCGTAAGGCTTACTCACGAATTTGCAACCGTGTTTGGTAATGAATGCAAAAGCAATAACTATGCTTTAACAAACGAGCAAGCAAATGACTATTTTAACGGTAAAGATGTACGCCTTGAAGACGTTACAAAAGCCACCGGCGAAGTAATATTAACTTTGTGTGGCTGCCCTATAGGGCTGGGTAAATGGCAAAAAAATAAAATAAAAAACTCTTTGCCTCGCGATCTTGTGCAAAATACGCAGTTAATAAGCTGGGCATAAAACAAGCAATACATTAGTTAACCTGTGCACAACTCCATTAAGCCTTTGTTATTATTTTGGGTTAATAAACAAACAAAATTTAGAGTTTTACAGGTTAGTTAACTACACTAGAATGTACTTTCTTCTTCTCCCTAAGAATTACGAAAGTGTATTTAGTTAGCGCAAGGCTCAACTAAGAGCCATTTATAGCCCAGAGCTATTTACAATGGCTCTGGGCGTTTTCATACAACTAGGTAAAGTGATTTTTAAATAGACTGCACATGTTCTTTTCGCGTTTCTAACATAAGTAAACTATACGCTTACAAGTACATACCAAACCTTCCTTTGTAGACGCGCAGCTTGCTGGCGTTTAAAAGCAACGCTTTTACATACCTATAAATAAAGCGCCAACAAGCAAGGCGCCTACAGTAAAATTATTCACAAAGAGGTTTAGAGACGCTGCGCTTAAGAGAAGTGATCTAGTGGCTAAGTAAATAAACCTTCATTGGTGTATTTATGTCTACTCATTTACTCCTCATTTTCTTCTCTTTGTGCAATTTTTTTAGGTAATTTTTCACAA
>NZ_PNCT01000093.1:0-31866 GCF_005887365.1 Pseudoalteromonas sp. S3785
CGCCCACTAGGTTACAAACCTCGCGCCGCGTTTAAATGGCCCCTAGATTGAACAAATTTTAATCCTGAAAGGTCAACAGGCCCTAGCTAAAGTCAACCACGACCTCATAGCGCCCTGGTAGGTCGTTTACCTCATAAAACCAGCCGTGGCGCTTTATTACTTTTTCACTTAACTGCAAACCAAGCCCGTAACCTATACTGGTGTTTTTTGTGGTGTCATCACTTATAAAAGCTTCTCCGTTTTGAGTGCTGCAATTTACTACCGTAACCTTGCTGCCTTGTTGCGTAATATGCACCTGCCCGTTTTGCGTATGCTGATAAGCGTTACGAATTAAGTTAGTTAGCACAATATGACAAGCTGTAGGCTCCGTACTAACTACACTGTGTTGTTGGTCTGAACTTATAAGTACAGTAACCTGTTTAGCATTTAATAAATAACCAAGCTCGTTACTTAATGTGGTTATTTTTTCACTGAGATCGACCTGCTCAATTTCACCTTGCTGTTCATCACCTCTGCTAAGCCAAAGTAACGTATTCGTTAAATCGCTCATGGTTAAACCGGCGCGCTCTATTCGCTTAACGGTTAGCTGCTGTTTATCACTTAACGGGTCTTTTTCGCTTAAACGATTGAGTAGCTCAACATTGCTACGAATAACCGAAATAGGCGTACGCAACTCGTGGCTAGCATAGCTTAAAAAGCGCTGTTCGCGATCTACACTTTCGTGCGCTGAAAGCAAACTACTACGTATTAGCGTGGCCAGTGTATTTAGTTCGTTGTAAGTAAAATCCGGTGGCGTTTGTTGCAAATTAGCTTGGCTAAGCGATTTAGCCCACTTTTTTAATGACTCAATTGGCTTAGCTATTTTTTTCATAACCATAAATAAAAAAAATGCAAACAATGTAATAGCTGCAAGTGCCGTTAAGGCTACCCAAAACACCCTTTGTATTGGCTTTTTATCAGTGACTGGTTTTTTGGGGCGCTCTTTTTCGAGCATGATGCGCGATACATAACGCGACTCTCCAGCTTCGTTTTGATAATACACGGCAAAAAATAGGTTTTCAGGCATCGAAAAAAAAGATGGCTTGTCGGCCTTCTTTTGAAGTACACCATTATGAGTTGGTTTTATAAATCGTTGCTTTATCTCCTTTGGCATATCTTCCCAGCGACTCGCTATGCTAAACCCAACCATTTCAATTGGTTGTCCATCTTCAACCTCTGCCGTTTGCGATAGCGCAAACATAACACCATTTAAGCCTTTATCTAAACCATCAACAAAATAGTTAACACTCAAAAACGAGAAACCGATGGCCATAATCGAACTTAATACCAGCATGCTGGCAAAAAAATAAAGCCTCAAGCTGGGTCTTATTTTCATTGTGCATCTCCTTGCACTGTTTTTATCGCAAAGCCAATATTGGGGATGGTTTCTAGCTTTACTTGCTGGGTCGCAGCTTCTAGCTGCTTGCGTAAATGATAAATATGCACTTTTAAACTATTACTGTCGGGCTGCTCTTCTCCCCATATGGCTTGCATAATGACACTACGTGTAACTGGCTGTGGCGCTTCGCGCACGAGCGTTTCAAGTAGCTTAAAAGCAATAGGCGAGAGCTTTAAAGTAGTCCCCTCTACCATGGCACAGTGCTTGGCCAAGTCTAACTGTAAATTGGCTAAAGTAAGGCGTTTTACCTCACCGCTTTTACGCTTTGCAAGTACTTGCACCCGTGCTACAAGTTCTTTCATGGCAAAGGGCTTTACTAAATAATCATCACTGCCGGCGGCAAAGCCCTCTAGCTTGTTATCAAGGCTATCGCGTGCTGTAAGCATTAACACGGACGTATTTTTGCCTTGTTCACGCAACTTTTTGCACAGTGTTAAGCCGTCCATTTTGGGCATATTAATATCAAGAATAATCATTTGGTACTGATTATGTTCTATTAAATTTAGCCCCATTACACCGTTACTTGCATGGTCACACGATATGTCTTCTATATCGAGATAATCAACAATAGTAGTGGCTAGGTCTATATCATCTTCAACCAGTAGTACGTTTATCATTAAGAGGCGGCTCCTTGGGTACGCTTACCACTTAAAAAGTGTAACACATTGGTAAGTAGGCGCTTAATGTCGGTTTGAATCATTAATAATGCAGGTATAAGGATAAGAGTAATCACAGTAGCAAACAAAATACCGTAGCCTAATGATGCCGCTGCAGGGATTAAAAACTGCGCCTGCAAAGAGGTCTCGCTTAACAGCGGGATCAAGCCTGCGTACGTTGTTACTGAGGTAAGCATGACTGCACGCAAGCGGCTTGTACACGACTCAACAATAGCATCGTGCGTATTCATACCCTCTTCTTTTGTTAACTCGTTAAAGCGCGAAACAAGTAATAAGCTGTCGTTTACTACAACTCCACTTAGCGCCAAAATACCGTTGAGCGATAATATACTAATGGTTAAGTCGTTCCACCAATGACCTAAAATAGCCCCCACTATACCAAATGGAATAGCCACCATAATTAGCACCGGTTGAATATATGATTTAAGTGGAATCGCCAACAACACGTAAATAACCAGTAATGCCGCTATAAACATGGAGCTCATAGAGCCTGTGGTTTCGTCTTGCTCTTCGGCTTCGCCGGCAAAGTGAATACTTAAGTTTGGAAACTGCGCAGTTAACTCCGGTACTAAGTCGCGGGTTAAGCTGTCTACTAATTCATTAGGTGCTATAACATTTTTATCTACTTGGGCACTTAAATAAATAGCACGAAGGCCGTCGATACGGGTTATTTCATCTTGTTGGTATTCACTACTTATACTTGCTACGTTAACCAGCGGTACAATTGTACCATCGGGCAAACGTATACGAGATTGCATAATATCGGCAGGTGTTTTACGGGCGTTTTCAGGGTAACGTACACGTACTTTAATTTCGTCTTTATTGCGCTGGTATCGCTGTACAATCGCTCCACCAAAGGCTTGCAACACTTGCTGTGATAAGCTTGCGGTATCCATACCTAGTGCGCGCCCTTGTGCATTAAGGGTAAATTTAAGTTGCGGTTGCCCTGGGTTGAAGTTGTCGTCTATACCATTAACGCCTGCAATACCCTCTAAGCGCTCTTTAAAAATAGCGCCTGCTGCCATAACGGTTTCGTCATCCCACGCTTTTAGCTCTACTTTAAAGTTATCGACCATTTTGCGCGTGGCTAATACTTGTAGTTTTTTACTGCCCTCGGGAGTTCCTGCTACACGCTGCCATTCTTGTGCAAATTCGGTCGCGGTAAACTCACCTTCATTTAATAACTCAACGCTTACAGAGCCGCTGGTATCGCTGCTACTTAATACTTGTAAACTCGTAATTTCGCTTTCTTGTGAGTCATACTTATCCATTAAATTTTGCTGTGCTTTTAAGGCACTTTGCTCAAGCGCTAACAAGTTTTTATTAGTTTGTCCGTAAGCCACATCATTTTGCATAACCAGCTCAGCACTAACAGTATCGCCAGGAATACTTGGGAAAAACCCCACTTTAACCGCACCGGTCATTGGCATGCCTATAACCAATATAAAAAAGGCAATAAACGCAGCCACTACTGCATACCTAAAGCGCAGTGAGTATTCAATAACACGGCGATAAATGTGCGCGCTAAACCAGTTTAAGCCACTGTCTGCACCGTGTTGCACTTTAGACCATAAACCACTAATGCCTGATTTAAGCTGGCGTTTGGTACTAATATGCGCCAAATGAGAGGGTAAAATAAGCTTTGACTCAACCACTGACAGCAACAAACAAATGGTGACCACGGTTGCAAATTGCGCATATATTTTACCTAAATTCCCCGACACATTAGAAAGCGCCATAAATGCAGCAACCGTCGTTAGTACACCAAAAATAGTAGGGACGGCTACTTTCATAGTGCCTAAAACAGTATTATTGAGCGTATCACCATGCTTTTTACGAGTCGTGTAAATACTCTCCCCGACGACCACGGCGTCATCCACTACAATACCCAGCGCCATAATAAAACCAAAGGTGGTCATTTCGTTAATAGTAAGTGCGGTATAGCTGTCGGTCATAAAATACAGCGTACCAAAAAACACAAATGGCAAACCACCAGCTACCCACAAGGCAACGCGTACGTTTAAAAATATGGCTAAAATAACAAACACCATAATAATACCAGTTACGGCATTTTTTGTGAGCAACGATAAGCGCTCAGTGATCATAGTGCTTTTATCTTGCCAGCTTTCAAGCTCTACATTTTGCGGCAATAACCCGCGTTCGTGCCATTTATCAATGACACTTTGTGCTTGCTCAACAATGCTGGTTATATCGCTATTTTCATCCATAAGTATTTCAATACCTATGGCATTTTGTTGATTATAACGACTTAGTGAGTTGGTATCCTCAGCAAAACTGTCGGTAACAGTTGCTACATCACCGAGTTTAATTTGCGCGCCAGCAGGCGTTGTAAGTAAAACGATATCAGCAAAGTCACGCTGCCAATAAGCTTGCTCGGCTGCTTTTAAACGAATAATCTTATTACTATCACGTAGACTTGTTGAAAGCGGGCTTGATGATTCGTTATTAATCACTTCGCTTACATCACTGATAGTTAAGCCGTAGGCTTGTAATTTACCTTCGTCGATTTCTATCGACATCATAGGATCTAATACACCTGACTGCGTAACGTCACTTATTCCTGACTCAGCAAGTAAATCGGCTTTAAGCTGTTCACCTAAGGTTTGTAACGTATGACGATCGGCATCACCAAATAATTGCAACGATAATGCGTGATCTTGCCTACGAGCTTTATCTATAACAGGTTGCTCGGCATCTGCCGGAAAGTTGTTTATAGCATCAACTTGGTTTTTTACATCAGTAAGTAGCTCATCAAGCGAGTAATCCGTTTTTTTCTCAATACTTACATGGCTGCCACTAGCATCTGATGTTGAGGTGATACGCTTAATACCGGGTACGGTTTCGAGTGCTTCTTCTACTTTTAGGGCTATGCCTTCTTCTGCTTGCAGGGCATCACCGCTATCATAAACCACAGATACCGAAATGGTATCAGGCTCAAGACTAGGAAATGCCTCTTTACGTAAGGTGGATAAAGACATAACCCCCACAACAATAACACTTATCAGTAATAAGTTGGCAGCCACTGAGTTATTTGCAAACCAATTAATAATGCCATGCAGCGGGTTATGTGAGTTAGGCGATTGTGGTTCTTGATGTGGACTCATTATGGCATCTCCTCAACAATGGGGTTTACCCGCATTTCGTTTAGGTAGCTCACTAATGGGCGCGCCACTACACGTAAATTACCTTGCCCAGCAATTGGCGATATATAAACATAATCATTGCGCTCAAAAACCTTATTTGCGGTGGTACTTACTAATGTATTTTGTTCACTGACATACCAAATTAAGCCTTCTTGCGAAATAGCCGATGCTGGCAGTTTAATAACATTATCAAGCGTTTTACCGGCAATTTGTACAGCTAAAAAAGTACCGGGTAACAAAGGGGTTGCTTGTTCAAAAGGTTTATCGAGGGCAACCACTACGCTGCGCTGGCGTGAACTATCATCAAGGTGCTGCTCAAATCGTGCAATATAACCTTGCCACTGATTTTGGGTTGTTACATCACTTAAAACAACCTCTTTGCTTTTATCACTTGCTAGGTTTTGCCACTGATTCAATGAAAGCGGCACGCTAATTTCTACTTTGTCGGTACTGTTTAATGTAGCGAGGGTATCGCCAATATTTACGTATGTTCCAAGGTCAATATCGCGAGACAATACCACAGCATCAAACGGCGCACTTATATGGGTGTTTTTCTCATCACGCTGGGCGGTTTGCAGTGCATATTGGGCGTTATCAAGTGTGGCTTGTGCGGCCTCTAGCTGAAGCGTTCTAAATACCAGTGGCGAGCTAGGTGCTTGTGTTACCCCTGAGCGTTCCCACTCTCGCTTTGCTTGGCTTCCTAAATCTTGCTCTTTTTGTAACGCTAATTTTGCATCAGCAAGTGCTGCTTTAGTACTTGCGAGGGCTTGTAGGTATTCGGTGTTGTCAATTTGTGCAAACTCTTGGTCTTTAGCAATTAAATTGCCAGTGGCAAATTGCTCACTCATATTGATGACTTCACCTTTAACTTGCGCTTTTAACGTTAATGTCCAGTGTGCTTTTGCTTCACCGTGGCCACTAACATATGCCTGATAAGTACCAGGTATCGCGTTAATCACCGATACATTCGGCGCTATAGCATCAACTTGAGCAGGTTTAGAACCACGTGCCTGCTGCGCCATTTTATGACTGTTATATGCCACAGCAATCCCTATAGATACCACTGCAATAAGGGTTACAACAACAGGTATTGGGGAAATTTTCATGATGATGCTCCAAGGCCTAAAGCAAGACCTAAATCGATACGATTAGTTAAAAGGGTGTAATTTATTTGGCTAAGCTGAGCTTGCAGGTCGTACACTTGTTGTTGCACGGTAAGTAAGTCTAAAATATCAACCAAGCCTTGTTGATACTTACTTTGGTAATTGCTAAAGCTGCGCTTTGCGCTGGTAAGTGCTTTGCTTATTTGTAGCTGCTGCTGCGTTAATGATTGCTCTTGACCCAACGCGTTTTCTACTTCGTTTACCGCACTAAGTAGCGTGTCTTGGTATTGCCAATAAGCTTGCTCAGCATTTAGCTTGGCTACATCAACCTGCGCACGCAGTGCTCCGCCTTCAAATAATGGCGCACTTAAGCTGCCTAATAAATTCCATACAGGGCTTGTTAACAATGCTTGGCTTGGTGTTGTGGCTAAATCACTCAGAGAAGCTGAAAGCGAAATACTTGGCAGTAAGTCTTTGTAGGCCACATCAACTAAATAACGTTTTGCTTGAATATTATAATAAGCACTTTGTAAATCAGGCCGGCGTGCTAAATCTTGCTCTGGTAAGGCGCTAAGTGGCTCAATAACTTCAGGAAACGTTGATGTTGTCGGTAAGTTTTCAAGTTTATCAACGCCTACTAATAAAACGAGTGCTCGTTTAGCTTGGGCTATTTGCTCTTGGTAATCGGCAATAGTGGCTCGAGTAGAGGCGGTATTGGTACGTGCGGTATCTAAAGCCTCTAAATCGCCTAATCCATATTGGTAACGCTCAACAATACTTTGCTCGTTATTTTCTAAAACCGTTAAACGCTGCTGCTCTATGTTGAGTAAATCTTGCTGCAAAATAATATTTAAATAAGTACGAATGACACTTGCTACTAACGTATCTTTAGCGCTTTGATATGCTGCTTGATTACTGGCTATGTTCATGTCTTGCGCGGCAACGTTATCAGCAATTTTCTGCCATACGTCGGCCTCCCAGCTCACACCTACCGATGAACTGTACTGCGTGCCGGTAGTTTCATTGCGCTGTGCATCAAAATCGGCACTAACGCTAAACCACTGGCTTGCAGCAGTGACATCGCGTTGCGCATAAGCGAGTTTTAAAGCAACATATACCTGGTTAAATGATGGATTGTTTGCAACGGCTTGCTCTATAAGCGCATCAAGCCCCGCTATATTTACTAAGTCAGAAATATAACTTACCTCGGTTGCATCATCTTGTGTGTACTGCCAATTTGAATGCTGCTTTAGCGACTGCTCGGTGCTATTACCGGTGTAACTTGGTTGGCTACTGCACGCAGCAAGTGTACAACTTAATGCGAGCAATAAAACAGTTGAGTGCTTTTTAAAATAAACCATTTAATTATGCCTAATTTACATCATTGCACGCAGTATATTAAGGCGAGGGTTAAGAGTGGGTTAACAGGGATTAATCAAAAAATAGTAAGATAACGTTTACTGCACTCCTCTTTGATAATATATTAATTTACACTATTTTTTATAAAAAAATTTGATAATGAATATTGCCCATTTAAATCTATTTGTCAGAATTGCTAACACGCATAATATTAGCCTTGCAGGAAAAGAGCTTGGGCTTTCTGCTGCGGTATCTAGCGCACAAATGAACAAACTCGAAGAAACCTTAGGCGTTAAGTTAATGCACCGCACCACCCGAAAAGTGTCATTAACCGAAGAAGGGCAAGCTTTTTTACCCCATGCCGAGGAAGTCCTTGCCAATGTAGAAATGGCGCGCGCCTCGGTAGGAATTGGCAGCGTAACTCCACAAGGTAAATTACGCATCACGGCCCCTGCTTCGTTTGGGCGTATGCATATTATTCCTGCGTTGGCTGGATTTATTGAACAATACCCCGACCTCACTATTGATTTACGTCTAAGTGATAGCATTATTGATATGGTCGGCGGCGGGTTTGATATAGCAATACGTGACGCTGCTCTTAATGATTCAACCCTTATAGCCCGAAAAATCGCTCGCGATAAACGCTTAATTTGCGCATCGCCCAATTACCTTGCAAAACACGGCACACCAACAACACCGCAAGATTTAAAAAATCATACTTGTGTTAATTTACATGGTTTAACGACATGGTCGTTTATTACACCCGAGGGCACACAGAGCATTAAAACGAATAACGTATTACAAGCCGACAACGGTGAAGCAGTGCGCGACGCGTGCGTGCAAGGCTTAGGTATTACGTTAATGTCGAGCTGGTGTGCCTATAAAAAATTACAAAGCGGCGAATTGGTACAAATTTTACAAGACTACCCACTTGCATCCGACACCGCTATTTGGAGCGTTTATCCAAGCTCACGCTTATTAGCACCAAAAGTTAGGGCTTTTATAGACTACTTTAGTGGCTACTTTGGTGACGAACCCTACTGGGAAAAAATATAATTATTTAACCGTAAAATATAAAAGCACAAACCTAGGTTTGTGCTTTTTGCGTTTTGAGCTCTAATTATAAGGAGCTTTATTAGGTAAACCTTGGGCAAGTAAAAACAGCAGTAATTAACTTGTACTTTTATACTTTGTATTTAATCGTGTAATTTTATTGAATAATTTAATAACCACGCTCAATAATGTTAATTAAAAGCCAGCCATGCATCTTAGACATATCAATAACTCTTTTAAAACTTTCATTTTATTTGCACAATTTATTGCCATACTTAGGTACACGAAATTAAACAGTATTTGGGGTAAGTATGAGCTTAACCAAAGTCACTCAAACGGTGGCAAGTAGCATTAACGCAAAAAAAGCTAAGCTAGCACTTTGTATATTAAGTAGCGCTGTACTTTTATCTGCATGTGGCGAACACGCCCAAAACGATAATACTGCAGCTACCTCCCAAGAAAAAACGGCCAAAAACACACTTATTAATACCGATGATTTTAATATTAAAGCCATGGTAAAGCTGCCACAAACTGTTGGGTGTACGCTTGAAAACGGCTTACAAACCCAGTGTGCCCAGGTTGTTTTAAAATATCAGCCCGACAACATTGAAGTCGGCCCTTTTTGCCCAGAAACGCTCGACGACGTTGGCGGAATTTGGGATTGGGATGGCACAGACGCAGGTTTATATAGATTAGATAACGCATTTTTAACTATGCTTAACGAGCAAGGTTATACCTTTTACGATGAAGACGGCAACGTGCATATTGTTGATAACGCGACTATTCGCCCAACAGTTGATCATGCATGTATTAATGTATCGGTAGATAAAAGCGTAGAAATTACCGCCCTTTTACCACTGCACCCTGTTATGTCTGAGCAATCAACAGCGTTGGGCACAGTATCTAAGGTGGGTATAGCGCTTGCGGGTGTGCCTATTTTTTCGGATGCGCCAAGTGTGCAACATACTGGGCATTTACCCGCGCTTGATACGTGCGCAGGCCATATTGATCCGGGTGGTTGGTACCACTACCACGGCACCGCCAGTGATATAGACAGCGTATATAAACACGAACATGTAAACGCCAACTGTAATAATTTAACGCAAAAGCCAAGCGCCCTATTTGGCTATGCCTTTGATGGTTATCCGATTTACGGAAGCCAAGAAATTGATGGCACAACCCCCGCCGAGCTTGATAGCTGTAATGGCCACATAGGCCCTACGGGTGAAAGCGAAACAGTTACTTATCACTATCATGCCAGTAATACGTTCCCTAATTTACCTAAGTGCCTAAAAGGCGTGGTTGCACAAAACAACTTTACGACCACAGCACAAGCGGGTGTAGGCGCTAAGCCACCTGAAGGCACTAAAATAACGCGCCATGAACCACCTGGTGGCGGTAGTCCTAAAGCCGGAGGTCCTAATGGCGGGATGTCACCACCTGGGTTTGCTGAGGCTGCTAAAAAGCTTGGCGTTAGCGAAAAGGCGCTTATGCAAGCAATGCAAAATGCTGGTGGCCCTAATGCCGATTTAACGATTGTAGCAAGAACACTTAACGTGACACCGGCGCAATTAAAAACCGCCTTACCCGAAAAACCAAAACGCTAATTAATAGGCTTACCAAAATATTTAACCATAGTGATATGCAAGTTTATTCTCTTTAGTCAGAGGTTTTCAGTAAAAACAAGGTGAATTTACGCGTCAATAGCTGGCCTACTGCAAGTAAATTCAACACAGTTAGCGCTGAAAATAGCTGCTCGAGATAAATTTATTATCCAACGTTCAGGTTAAATACAACTTACAGCAAGTGTTAAAAGCACTTGCCGTAACAATTAGTTACGCTGCTTAAAGCCTTATAAAAGTGCCTAAAATCGTCAAAAATGTGAGAAAGCGTTGGCTTGTGTCAAGGATAGTAAACGTTAGTAAAAAGCTGTAAACACAGCCGTGTTATCGGTTACATGTCAGTTACCATTCAGTTTAAAGCGCTAGTATTGAACCCAGTTATGTAACAACATACACGAGGCACTAGTATGAAACTGACTCAATTACTCCCTGCTCTACTTGCCATAAGTGCAGTATCTGGCGCTGCATATGCAGCACTCAATGAGCGAGAAAACGCAAAAAGTTTTAATAATGAGCGCGCAAAACGCATCGAATACAAACGAGATGAGCGCCGCGATGACAAAAAACAGCGTATAGAATATAAAAAAAACGACCATAAAGAGCGCAAGCAAGCCAAACGAGAGCACCGCAAAGAGCAAAAGCGCAAAGTTGCCCATTACAAACAACAGCAACGCACTCGTAATTATTTTAAACATAACCGACACAAGGTAGTAACCTACAGACCTGGGCATTATTTTAATCATTTACCGCGTAACAGTGCATCAATTAGATTTAATGGTATTTCGTTTACCTTTAGTGACGGTATTTATTATCGTAAAGCGAAAAGAGGCTACCATGTTGTTAAGCCACCAAGAGGTTTAAGAATACGCTCATTACCTAGGCACTACGCGCATTTTAAGCGCCATAATACCACTTACTACACCTACCAAAATGTATATTACGTGGCAGATAATAATGGGTACAGAGTGGTTGATGAGCCTAAAATAGTGGTTAACCAAGCTATAAAGGTAGGCAGTGCTAAAAATTATGAGTTAGGCCAAACCTACGACACCCTCCCTATTTCTGCAGAGGCTGTCACGATTAACAGGCAACAATATTTTAAGTACCAAAATATTTATTTTTTACCGCAAATAAACGGTGACGAAATAAAATATTTAGCGATAAATTTAGGGTAAACAATATTACTCAACCGCAGGGCAAGTTGCGCTAAGCATCTTGCTCTTTTGACATTAAGTCGGCCATTCGTTGGTTAATTTCTTGCTCGCTTAAATCTTCTTTGTGGGTGCCTATGGTCCAAACATGCCCGAATGGGTCTTGTAGGGTGCCGGCTCTATCACCATAAAACTGGTCATGTACTGGGCGTACTTCAGTGGCTCCTAGTTCAATTGCCTTTTTGAATACGCTATCTACATCATCTACATAAAGCATTAAACTTACCGGCGTTCCACCAAGTTTTTGTGGGCTTTTAAAAGACTCATCGGGACATGAGTCCGAAATCATAATGTGCGAGTCACCTATAATAATTTCAGCATGGGCTATACCGCCCTCTGGCAGTGGCATTTGCATAACAAGTTGTGCATCAAATGCATCGCAATAAAAGCATATAGCTTGCTGCGCGCCTTCTATAATTAAATACGGTGTTACTGAACTAAACCCTTTTGGAATTGCTGAAACAGTCATTACGCTCTCCATTAGTTTTGGGTGTATATATTCAGCCTATAGGCTAAAAACAATTATTTCAACGTGGCACCCATTTAAGTCACTTTATCCAAACTAGCTAATTTAAGTTCTATAACTATACTGGCTGTAATATATACCTTACTACTTTTAAATAATTAGGACTTTTATAATGTTAGCTAAAATTAGCTTAGCGCTTAAAAAGTATAAAGTTCTGAAATGCTTATTTTTAAGCTGGTGTGTTTTATTGGCTCACCAAAGTGCGGCAAAAGTTGTAATTGGCATTGTAGGTAAAACAAAAAATGACACCTTTTATCAGCAAGCATTCAAAGGCTGTTTACACTTTGGTCGTGAGCATCCTGAAATCGAGTGCAAGTACGATGGACCAAAAGACTTTCAAGATATTCACAGCCAAACTATGGCAATAAATAGATTAATTGACCAAGGAATTGATGGTTTAATCGTAGCAACAACCGACTCTCAGCACTTAGTCACTCACTCATTAGTGGCACTTAAAAGTAAAAATATTCCCGTTATAACGTTTGATTCTGACCTGCTAGAAAAACACCAACAGTACCGCCTAACCTATGTAGGGAGTAATAACTTCGACTTTGGAGTTGCCCTGGGCGAGCAAGTAAAAAAACTTACCAATAAAGCAAATAATACGATATGCATACAGTCGGGACACCACACCACTCCTAATTTAAACAAGCGTATTGCTGGGGTTAGGTATGCACTGTCTGAGCAAGCCAAAACACAACTAACAGGTAAAAAATGGCTGGCGCGAAGATAGTCGTTGCCCAATGTTTAGTTTGGGTAAACGTGAAAAGTCACTAGAGCAGTTGATGAGTTTATTAAATACGGATAACCCACCCATTTTTCTAGCTGTAGCGGGGTTTGCACAGTTTAACCCACACTATGTTAA
Source organism: Pseudoalteromonas sp. S3785 (assembly GCF_005887365.1). Lineage (NCBI taxonomy): Bacteria > Pseudomonadati > Pseudomonadota > Gammaproteobacteria > Alteromonadales > Pseudoalteromonadaceae > Pseudoalteromonas > Pseudoalteromonas sp. S3785. The sequence goes on from NZ_PNCT01000093.1 coordinate 13,019, forward strand.
TGCGCTTGGTCCATACAAACAAATGATTGAAAATAAAGATATTATAATCGTCTCAGCCGATACCGAAGAAATACAACTCAATGTATTAAGTAGAGGGGTGTCCTCGGCTAACATAGGGCAAAATCCATTTGAAATGGGCCGCTTGAGCACCAAATTAATGCACGACTACATTTTGTACAATAAAAAGCCCACACAGTCCCACTATTATACTGACTTTCATTACTGCACAAAAAATAACGCTTTAACGTGCACAATAAACTATTAAAAGCGATAAGTAATTATCAGCGAGTATTAACTTGCTTTTTAACAACGGCGAATTTCTTATAATTAAGTAATAGCAAGCTATTTGGCTAATACTAAACACCACGTTGTCAAAACAATAAGTGTGATAGAGTTTTGTAATAAACCTATTATTTACCACTAAAAAGCCCATACAACACTCTCTTTTCATAAAAAAACCACACTTTTTACAAAGTGTGGTTTTTCTTTTCTACAAACACTTGTTTGTTAACGCTGCCAAAATCTCAAGTTGCGTAATATTTCAATAAAGGTATTTGCAGAGTGCATGTTTAAATCTATCCAACCATCATCAACTTTACCATCATCAAGCCCTGCGGCTTCAAACAATGCCATAGCATCTTGTGTATAGCCTATATACTTCATATGCGCGAATGCATCGTTCACAAAGTCCTTAGCCTCAGGAATACCGGCAAGCTTCTTAGCGCCTTCTTGCGTTGCAAGTACCATCACCGCATCGTAAAGCACCGAAGGGCCGCCATTAATTACTTGATCAGCTGCTACATGCTTACCTTTACTACAACATGCTCCACCCACTTGTGCGGCCACAATTTCGTAGTTAGAGCCTTCAGCGTCTAAGGCATTTATAACTGAATTGAAAATATCGGCATCAAAACCATCGCTTACTAAAATACCTAACTTACGACCTTTAAAGGTATTAGGCGTATTTTTTAAAATACTAAGTGCATCCGACACAGGTAAATCGTTACGCGTTGGCATAGCCGCTTCTGCAGGCTCTGGCATGTCTTGCAGGCGTAGACCCTTAGCCACTTCTTGCGCTAATGTTTTGTCTACGTTTAATAAATGCGAAACCACTCGTTCACGAATCGGCACATGCTCTACTTTTGAAAGCTCAAATACAAACGCATATTGAATGTGCGCTTGCTCTACTTCTGTTTGGCTTAAGTAAAATTGGCGAGCTTGACTGTAGTGATCGCTAAATGTTTCTGAGCGATAACGCAGCTTATCTCCACCGCTTACTTCTGGCTCGCTTGAGCTTTTAAAGCCATGCACTGGGCATTCGCGTGGGTTATGTTCATCGCCGCTCCACGAGTTTGGCTCGTAGTTAACACGCCCTTTAGGGTTATGCATTGCCATATGACCATCTTGTTGAAAATGGCGCATCGGACATTTAGGCGCATTAACCGGAATATGCGTAAAGTTAGGGCCGCCTAAGCGCTTGGTTTGCGTATCTAAATACGAAAAATTACGTCCTTGCAGTAATGGGTCGGGTGTAAAATCAAGCCCCGGCACAATGTTTTGTGTACAAAATGCAACTTGCTCTGTTTCGGCAAAAAAGTTGTCAACTACGCGGTCAAGTACCATGCGCCCGACAATTTTTACGGGCACTTGCTCTTCCGGTATAAGTTTAGTGGAATCAAAAACATCAAATTCAAATTCATCTGCAAATTGTTGGTCAAACACCTGTACGCCTAGCTCCCACTCTGGGAAGTCGCCTTTACCAATAGACTCCCACATGTCTCTGCGATGAAAGTCAGGATCGGCGCCATTCAGTTTAAGTGCTTCATTCCACACAACTGACTGCATACCGGCTTTTGGTTTCCAATGAAACTTAACAAATTTCTCATCACCTTTGGCATTAATAAATTTAAAGGTATGTACACCAAAGCCTTCCATAAAGCGTAAAGATCGCGGTATAGCTCTATCTGACATGGCCCACATGAGCATATGTACCGACTCGGGCGATAAACTCACAAAATCCCAAAAGTTATCGTGCGCGGTTTGTGCTTGCGGAAAACCACGGTCTGGTTCAGCCTTAGCAGAGTGAATTAAATCAGGAAACTTCATCGCATCCTGAATAAAAAATACAGGTATGTTGTTACCCACTAAATCCCAGTTTCCTTCTTTGGTGTAAAATTTAACAGCAAAGCCGCGAACATCACGTGCTAAATCGGGAGACCCTTTATTTCCTGCCACAGTTGAGAATCGTGCAAACACTGGCGTTTTTTCACCTTTGCGCTGAAAAATATCTGCACAGGTTAAATCTTCAAGCGTGTCGTAAGTTTCAAAATATCCGTGTGCGCCGTACCCTCTTGCGTGGACCACACGTTCTGGAATGCGTTCGTGATCAAAGTGAAATAATTTTTCGCGCATTACGTGATCTTCCAGAAGCCCTGGGCCGCGCTTGCCCGCACGCAATGAATTTTGGTCGTCGCTTACAGGGCAGCCCTGCGCGGTAGTCATGGCAGGGTGTTCATCCGACGCCTTTTGATGCAACTCGCCGCCATGCCCTTTATTGCCTGCGTATTTAAATGATTCAGCCATGTTTAGTCCTTCATACAATTTGATTTAATGGGTCAATAGTTTTTATAAGCTTTAAAACTAAAAGCGACCTTGCAAATGCAATATCAAGACCAGCCTACTAACCTAGTAAAAAAGGAGGGTAAAGGTAACAAAGTCGTATTTTGGCTAATTTATAAAAGTAAAATTTACACAAGCATGTAACTTTTTCAGACAAAAAAAGAGCACTTAAAAGTGCTCTTTTTAAAAAGGATTTATATTAGTCTTTATTCTCGTTAACTAAAATAACTTTACGATGCGGGAATGGAATTTCGATATTGTTATCATCAAGGGCTTTTTTAATCAGCTCGGGCACTGTGTATAAAATTTCAAAGTAGTGCTCACCTTTACAAAACGGCCTTACTAAAAAGTCTACCGAGCTATTGTTAAGTGTTTCTACTTCAACAAAAGGGGCTGGGTCTTTTAAAATATGTGGGTGAGCCTCTAGCACGCTATCAATAACCTTGCGAACCGCATCGGTGTTTTCATCGTATGCCACACCAAAATGCATATCTACGCCGCGAATAGGATGGTGCGAATGATTAATAATCTGCGCTCCCCAAATCTGGCTATTGGGGATAATCACTTGCTGATTATCGAACGTTTGCAAAATAGTGGTAAACATATCAACCTCGGTAACTTTACCAAAGCGCCCTGCAGCTTCTATAAAGTCGTTTACTTTATAAGGTCTGAATATAAGTAGCATCACACCTGCAGCCAAGTTAGACATAGCACCTTGCAGTGCTAACCCTATAGCTAAGCCTGCTGCACCTAATAGTGCAATAATTGAAGCTGTTTGCACACCAAAGCGGTTTAACACGGCAATAAATACAAACGCTAAAATAACATAGCGCGCCATGCTACCTAAAAACCTAAATAGTGTGTCATCAAAATGAGTGTATTTATGGCATAAACTTACAATCATATTACGCACTTTGCCTGCAAACCATAAACCTATTAGTAATATAACGATTGCCATTAGAATATTTGTTGCCCACATTATTGCTGCGGGCAAATACTGATTTACATCAATATTATGTATTATCTCGTCCATTTTATTATTCCTGTTAGACTGGTTGTAATTAAAAAAGCTTACCAGCACCACTTATTAACTTTTTATTAACCAAATTACAAATTTATACCTACTTACTGAATTAGCCTTTAACTTTTCTCACCAATAACAGCTTTCAAAACCAAATTAGTATATAAATTGACCGAAAATATTTTTTGTTGCGTATATGTTGTTCTATTTGTAAATAAAGCCAATGTGTTCTAAACCTTTAAGAGACACCTTGTTAAGGAGCGTTGTTATGCCAACAACAAATACGATTAATAAACACTCTGAATTTGCCCGCTGCATTGAATGCAATAAGGTAAACACATTTGCAGCTTTTCACTGGCTCGCACTGGCGTTTAAAGACATGACCCGTGCGCCCATATTGAGCCTAATTTACGGGGTTATATTTACCCTAATTCCTGTAGCTATTATTTACTCGGCAATGTTTACAGGGACTTATTTAGTGATACTGCCCGCAACCGTGGCATTTGCATTAATAGGCCCTGCCTTTGCGGCAGGTCTTTACGATGTAGCATGGGAGCTTGAGAAAGGGCATAAACCCACATTAAGCCACTCTATTAAGTCGATGTTTAGAAACCCTGCAGGCGAATGGGGTTTTGCAATAATGCTAATGGTGATCATGATAGCTTGGATGCGATTAGCCGCGCTTGTGCATGCTTTATATCCTAGCCATGCCAATCCCACCTTTGAAGAATTATCAGCGTTTTTAACGCTAGGCAGTTTAATAGGTGGTGTATTGCTTGTAACTGTATTTTCGCTTTCTGCTTTTGCTCCGCAAATAATGATGGAGCGCCGAGTAGATATTATGACCGCAGTCATAAGTTCTATGAACGCTGTTAAAACTAACTTTGCCGCTATGGTGGTGTGGTCTATTTGTATATTTTTACTCGTAGCCATCGGCTTTGCTACCGGCGCCGCGGGCTTTATTGTAATTATGCCTTTGCTAAGCTATGCCAGCTGGCATGCTTACATCGCAGTAATAAAAACCAAAAAACCTCGTGGTTACGAGTAAAACCAACCATTTATAGTTCCAACCACACTGACAAAAATAGCGCCAAAAGGCGCTATTTTTTTATCAGCCTAGCAAAGCATGCTTTGCTTAAAATACCCAAATGGCATGTAAAAAGGGCTGGTTTTCTATGTCAGCTGTACCAAGCTTGTTGTACCAATAACGCCATTCAGCTCCCACCATTAATTGCTTAGCATCTAAATTAAAGTTTTGCCCAACATCCCAATACACTGCAGGCTGCGCAAGTAGCCATTCATTAACTTTATTGTCTAACTCATCATTACGCCCAGAGATGTATTCAACGTGGCCGGTAAAGTAAAAAGCTTGGCTACCTAACGAGAAAGGAGCACCCCAAACAAGGTCTATAAAAATACTGTTATCTTGTTTAGCTAACAGATCTTTTTGAACGCCACCATTGGCATCAATATAGCCTGCAAAAGTGGTTGTTAAAAAATCAAAGCATGGCGCATCCCAGCTGAGCTTTATGCCTGGGGTGTATTTCATTAATCCCTCTTCACCGGCATTTATACCAAACACTAAACCTGTGTCTTTTATTGGTCCGTATTTTAAAGAAGTCTCTAAGGCTTTTGATAAGCTAAGTGTTGTGTACCACTCGCCATAAATACCCGTATCTTGAAAATCATCACTAAGGCTGTCGTTTAAAAAATCGATAAAAAAGTAGTTATCACCCAAGTCATGCTCTGAGGCATGCTCTATGGTGTAGGTGCGTGTAAATGACGACTCCCCAGTAAAAGGATTTAAGGCATCGCCAAAGTTTGTGTGAAGCTGTGTGATGCTCCAATTTTCTGCTAGAGCTGAGTGAGACAAAAGCAGTATAGATGTTGTAAACAGTGCTTTAAAAAAATTCATTATTTATTTACATAACCCCAATTAAAATGCGGCAGGAGTATATCAGTGAGCATTCACCAACTAAAGAGATTAAATAAGTATAAAGAATGATTTTTTAAATTTAGGCAGTTAAGTGCAGTAATCAAAGAACTGTACAGGCTTTGTATGAATATAAAGTGTGAGTGCTAATTTAACACAGGCACACAATTGGCTCCTTTTAGATATAGCTGCTTAATTTATAAATTATGTCTAACTTAAATATTAAAACGCGTGCGCCCTAAAGCTAACTTTTAAAGATTATGTAATGCGGGTCTAAATTAACTACTAAGTACGCAAAATAGTTGCACTACACCGATTATGCCTTTCTAAACGCCGTCTAATTTAAACGCGTACCACACGCATTCCGACTTTATTGCTAGTATGCAGAATTTACAAAAATCAGTGCATAAAATTCATAATCTCCGCCCTTCCTTTTGTTCACCTTACACTAAAAATCAAAATAAACCATTAACTATCAATGGTTTATATAAACAAATCTAATAGGCATAGGCTTTGCTTCATGTATTGCAAGTTAAATAGTAGCAATGGCTACATACAACACATTATATAACGGGAGACATTATGAGTAACTCACAACACCCAATTGAATTTACAGCCCCAGGTATGGATAACGAAACAGCAAAAAAAACAATTGAAACACTCGATAATCGACTTGTATCTCTTTTAGATTTACAACTTACTTTAAAGCATATTCATTGGAATGTAGTGGGCCCTAGTTTTATTGGTGTTCATGAAATGTTAGACCCGCAGGTGGATGCTATTCGCGAAATGACCGACACCATCGCAGAGCGTATTGCTACATTAGGCGGTACGCCACAAGGTACACCTAAGTCAATTGTAGATCGCCGCACATGGGATGAATACTCATTAGGTAAAGCCTTTGTAATTGAACATTTGGGCGCATTAGACAAAGTATACAGTGGCGTAAACGCCGATCATCGTAATGCCATTAGCACGCTGTCTGAATTAGACCCTGTATCTGAAGACATGATCACCAGCCAGCTTGGCGATTTGGAGCAATTTCAATGGTTTGTGCGTGCTCACATTGAATCGTCTGCAGGTAAACTAAATCATTAATTGATTACCTACTTTGCCATACAAGGAATGTTAATAAGTGTTAAGGGACTAATAATCATACAAGGATACGTTACATAAGTTGGTACAGGATGAAGTGCAAACTACAAGGACCCGTTACTTATTACATAAAGGATGTAGTAAATACACCAAGGATGATTAAAGCTTGCTAACGGATTTGGTAAATCTACAAGGATTGTTAAAGTACAAACGAGGGCGTGCTAATCTTTGATGATTGAATTTGCAGCAGCATGTTTGGTTTTTAGGCAAGGCAGAGTCTATGAAGTGTGGTTATTCCCCATAAATAGGCGATAACGCAGCATAAATGCCAAACATGCGCTACCCTTTGGGTTCTTTCTAGGGACGATAAACTCCTTGTTGCCTACATGGATGTAGGTAAGGGGCGTGAGCAGGACGCGGAAGCTTTGCTCGGTTTTTACTTAGCCCACTAGGCTACAAACCTCGCGCCGCGATTTAACCGCCCCTAGATTGAACAAATTTCAACCTACAAAGTTCAGCACGCCCTAGTATAAGCATGCTAAGCGTTTGTATTTTTTATCGCTTTAAAGCTTAAAACTATCCCAAGGACCAGTAATAGCCAACGTTTTAGATGGCATGTATACATTTACAAATAAGGTTTGCCCGTCAGGTGAAAAACACGCTCCAGCAAGCTCTGTTTGCGTGTGCAATTTAGCAAAGTTATACACCTCTCCTTTAGGTGTTACCCCGCGTAAATGGTTATTCACCGTATCAGTATATTGATCCTCACATACAATTAAATGCCCATTAGGCGCTACCGTTAAATTATCACCAAAGTTGTATAACGACTCGTTTGTACTTTCTACAAATAGTTGTATTTTGCCAGGTTCATTTTGCTCTAACTCAGTACCTTCGTTTTTTGATGGTGTGTACTTCATTACCTGACCTAACTGCTTTTTGCCCCCATTAGTACAGCAAAAATAAAGCTCATTTTTACCCCAATGTATCCCCTCTCCCCGTGCAAATAAGGCTGCGCCTTTTTTATAGCCTTGCTTGCGTAAGTCATCATTTGGGCTTTTAGGGTCTGTAAGTGTTATCCATTCAACCAAAAGGTCGCTGTGTAGTGGCATGGCCGGAGAGTCCCAATTTCGGCTATCAAACTGGGGCTGGTTTTTAATTACCATAGCTTGCAATGTGCCGCCTTTATTTAACTTATCGCGATGATGAGGAATAAACCGATAAAACAAACTATCGCCTCTATCTTCAGTTAAATAAACAATACCGGTTTGTGGGTCTATCGCTGCGGCTTCATGGTTAAATCGGCCCATATCATATAATGGCTCTGGCTTAATTAAGCCTTTGGCACTGGCTGGAACTTCAAAAATGTAACCATGAGATTGTGACAAACCATCGCTTTTATCCATAACGGTTTCTTCGCACGTTAGCCAACTCCCCCACGGAGTTACACCGCCTGAGCAGTTTCGTATTGTGCCACATAGCGATAAATATTCTTGCTCGCGTTTTTGCTCTTTTAAGTTAAAAATTATATGACTAGTGCCCCCAGGCAAAGCTACACCATTTTCAAGTGAATCATAGGCTAAGGGGCTTTTGTGATTACTAATTAAGTCAGACGCTGTATCAATGTGTTTAGGCTGTAATTCATGATTACGGATAAGGGCTACGCGTTCGTTATCTAATGCAATACAGCCCATGCCATCGGCCCGATCGGGCACATCTAAACCATCATCCATTTTATCGCCAAGCTTAGATATAACCTGATAACTAAAGCCTTTAGGTAAGTCTAATAAGGCCTGAGGATCGGCTATTAATGGGCCATAAGCGGGCAGCTTAGTTGTTACTTTAGGTAAAGCAACATTACCCATTGCGCTGCGTGATAAGCCAATAAACGCAAGCGAGCCTGCACTAAATAAAAACTCTCTTCTAGAAACCATTATTTTATTCCCGTGTTTTTTATTAAATCTATAGTAAAGGAAATAACCCGCTAAAAGTGCGGTGCTTTGCTAAATTCATTAAAGTGTAATAATGTAACATTCCATCCGTACCAGATATCAGTTAATTCAACTTTAAATAATTGCCCTCACTGTTTAATAGTAGGATAGTAAGTTACTCAAATAACAACGGCTTAATTAGGAGTATCATGATCAAAGTATTACTAGCAACCAGCTTAATTGCCTCTTCATTCGCAGCTTTAAGTAATCCACTCACCGTTGAAGAACAACGCATCAGCAAAGCACAAACTGCAATGCCCGCCGTGTTAAACGCCTTTGATAAAGAAGTAACCAACTTTGAGCAGCAGTTCAAAGCGCTCAATAACTTTAAAGAGGCAAAGCAGCTCATAAAAACCTATAGTTTTGAGCTGTGGGAAAGCGCTAAGCAACGCATTATTAAAACTAAAAACTACGATGATAGAGCACTTTACTGGGCGCGCCTGCTTTCAAGTAAAATAATACGTACAACCGCCGCAAAATTTGAGCTATCTGACGCGCAAATAAATACGCTGCTAAAAATGCTTGAAGAAGGCAGCCGAGGCCGCACCGATTTAGCTTTTTCATCAGGCAGTGATAAAAAGATTGTACTTACCGGGTTTGACCCATTTTTACTCGACAAAAATATCAACCAGAGTAACCCATCTGGGGTAGCCGCGTTGTTACTCGACGGCCAAGTTATTAATTACAATGGCGTTAGCGCCGAAATTAATACGGTTATGGTACCAGTACGCTACAAAGACTTTGACCAAGGCATAGTAGAGTCTCTGCTTGCCCCCTACTATGCACTTAATAACGTTGACATGGTTGTAACGGTTAGCATGGGCAGAACCGAGTTTGATTTAGAGCACTTTCCGGGTAAACGCCGCAGTGTCACCGCGCCAGATAACGCTAATATTGTCTACGGCGGTACGCAAACAAGCCCTGTTATTCCTAAGCTAAATGGACGCCCCCTACCTGGTAATGAGTTTGTAAAATTTAGCCTACCTGTAAGCGCTATGCAAAACGCCAAAGGCCCGTATAAAGTAATCGACAACCGCAAAGTCACTACACTTAATAAAACCTTTAAAGCGGGATCGTATGGCGTACTTAAGAACAGTGTTGCGGTAAATGGCGGCGGGGGTGGTTATTTATCTAACGAAATATCGTATCGCAGCATACGCCTACGTGACGAGCTTAATTCAAGCATACCTACCGGGCATATCCATACTCCGCGTATACAACAGTTCGAACCAGAAACAGAAGCTAAAATAGTAGAACAGATTCAATCAATGCTAGAGCATAGCTTAGTAGCGCTGTAGCAAAATTAAGGAATTAATACGCATAAAAAAGGGCAAAAATTGCCCTTTTATTACTTTTAAGCGTTAGCTCTTTGGGTAATTAGATGGGAAAAAAGCACGTTTGGCTTCTTCATCAAATTCTTTTTTAAAGGCGACATCGGTGCCAATTTTGCGTGCACGCGCAACCGCTGGTCGGCTATCAATGCTTTCAAACCAACGCTTTAAATTAGGGTATGGTGCAAGGCCTTCTTCACCAAGTACTACTGGGGCTTTATCAATCCAACCCCAAGCAGATACATCAGCAATAGTGTATTCATCACCCACTATAAAGTCGCGACCTTTAAGGTGTGTATCAAGCACTTCGTAATGGCGCTGCGCCTCACGCAAGTAGCGGTTTACTGCGTAATCAAGCCCTTCTGGCGCCATATGTCTAAAATGAACACTTTGCCCTGAGTATGGGCCTAAACCCGATGCAATAAACATTAACCATGAGAGCATTTCGGCGCGATTCTCTGGCTTACCTGCTAACTTGCCGTGTTTTTCACTTAGGTACATTAATATAGCGTTCGAATCAAATACACGGGTTTCACCATCAACAATGGCAGGTGCTTTTGCATTAGGATTAATGGCTTTAAACTCAGGTGTATGTTGCTCACCTTTTAAGGTATCAAGTGGTACAAGTTCAAACGGTAGGCCTGTTTCTTCTAAAAACAAAGCAACCTTCATTGGGTTAGGTGTATGGTGAAAATAAAATTTGATCATAAAACGCTCCTAAAAGTGGTAGCTACAATTAAAGCACAACTTGAGCAGTCGTTCAATTTATCTATTACCTTGGCGGATTAATATATAGCTGACTTAAATAGCTATCAGTCCTAACTTCATATTTTTAATTCAATAGTTAAAAGGTGGAGCAAGGTTGTAAGGGTTACACTTATTTCCCGGTTGATATATTGCTCTTAAATTAATAATAACATTGCGTTTACATGAATTATTGTTTATAAAGTCGCTTGGAATGGATTCTTGAACTTAAACTGGTTTTTCTTGTGCAAGCTCCTTTCTAGATTACTTCTGCATTTATTTAAACGGATATAAAAAACTTATGCGCATAAGCAATAAACACATTAAAACAATTATAATCTCTGCACTTACTGCATCTACTCTATCAGGCTGTGCAACTACATCATCAAAAGTAGTTGAAACACCAACGGTAGCAAGCTACAACACAACCTATTCTGGCACAAAAAGTAAATTAGTCGTAGGCCAATTTGTAAATCGCTCTAGCTTTCAAAACGGCATATTTTCTTCAGGACAAGACCGTTTAGGTAGCCAAGCCAAAACGACATTAATGAGCCATTTACAACAAACAAATCGCTTTAGCGTTTTAGATCGCGACAACATGGCTGCCCTTGCAGAAGAAGCAAAGTTAACAGGTACAAAACAAGTTCTTAGTGGTGCAAAGTTTGTAGTAACAGGCGATGTAACAGAGTTCGGTCGAAAAGCCATTGGCGATCGCCAACTATTTGGTTTATTAGGCAAAGGTAAATCGCAAATTGCCTATGCAAAAGTAACCTTAAATATTGTTGATGTAACAACTTCAGAAGTAATTTACTCTGTTCAGGGCGCTGGCGAATACAGCTTATCGGAACGCGAAGTTATTGGCTTTGGTAGTACAGCTTCATACGATGCAACTTTAAATGGAAAAGTGCTCGATTTAGCGATTCGTGAGGTCGTTAATAAGCTTGTTACTGGTTTAGAATCAGGCCAATGGGGTGATAAATAATGAAAAAACTGTTATCTCTAATTATGGTTTGTGCAGCTCTAACAGGCTGTAATTCGACTAAAGAGCCAATTTATTACTATGGTGATTATAGCACTGCAGTTTATGCCTACTTAAAAGCAGATGAAGTGTCAGCTGAAGAACAAATTAGCATGCTTGAACAAATCATCAGCGAAGCCGCTGGTAAAAACAAACCTGTTGCGCCTGGCCTACATGCTCACTTGGGCATGCTTTATTTCGAAACAGGTAATCCTGCTTTAGGTACAACTCACTTTGAAACAGAAAAAACACTTTTCCCTGAGTCTGTTCAATATATAGATTTCCTTCTAAAATCGGCGAAAGGTGCTTAATATGTTCAACTTTAAAACACTTACAACAATAGCGTTATTAGCACTGCTTACTGGGTGTGTGTCGGCTCCACCAGCACACGACTACACAGCTTTTAAACAAGCAGATCCGCATTCAGTAATTATTTTACCGCCATTAAATAATACACCTGAAGTTATAGCGCCTTACAGTGTTATGACACAAATGGTAGCCCCTATTGCTGAGTCTGGTTTTTACGTTTTTCCGGTAGCGCTAGTTGAACAAACCTTCAAGGGTAATGGCCTTACGGTTGCAAGTGATGTACACCAAGTACCTGTAAAAAAACTACATGATATTTTTGGTGCTGACACTGCCCTTTATATTACCATTGAAGAATATGGTACTAGCTATGTTGTAATTTCTAGCGAAACCGCTGTAACTGTATCAGCTTCATTAGTAGATTTACGAACTGGCGAGCAATTATGGCAAGGCAAAGCTAGAGCATCTTCGGCAGAGCAGCAAAATAATAGCGGCGGTGGGCTAGTCGGTATGCTTGTTGTGGCAGCTATTAATCAAATAGCAGAAACTGTGACTGATAAGGGATTTGAAATAGCCGCTATTACTTCAAGCCGCTTACTTTCTTCAGATGCTTACAACGGCTTATTATACGGACCTCGCTCACCTAATTATGGCCAACCAGCGCCAAGCGAAAAGAAAAAATAACTAAAATAGCTATAAAAATTAAACTCAAAAGGCCGAACAACCTAGTGTCGTTGGGCCTTTTTTAATATGTTTTTTCAAGCCTGCTCTCTTTTACATGCTCAATCAGCTCAGGAAAAAACGCTAAAAATACCGCTTCTAACTCATGGTAGTTTTGCGTTATATCCTCAGCAGTACCAGCAAAGTTATTAGTAAAACGAATGCGTTTGGCTATGTTATCGAGCGCAAGCCCTACACCTTCTATCGTTTCGTACTCTTTAAACCAATCGTTTGTAGTCATGCTGGTTACAACGTGCTGCATGCGCGGTGGCATAACCGCTATGCGATCATTTAAAAGTGCGTAGCTGCTGTGTTTAAAATCATTTAAAGGGAGTTTGTTAAAGTGTTGCCAATGCCTAATTAAAAAATGATCAAACAGTACGTCAATCGCTACGCCTGCAAAGCGTTTTCGCTCGGGCGAAAAGTACTGTTTAGCGGATTTTACAAAAGGGTGTGAGTCGGTAAACTTATCAACTAAGTAGTGGTTTTCTAGAGCGCTTTTAACGCTACTTGGCAGGTGCTGTGCATACCTGCGGCCGCCAAAGTCACCTAATAAATTGCCAAAGTGCGAATCGGCTGTAGGTTGTGCAAAATAAAGGTGAGCTAAATAATTCAACGCTATCCCAATGGGTTTAAACAAACTTAATTTTGCCAAATAGTAACGCACATTTGAGCGAAACTCACACGCGTGTTTAGTGCACTCCCTGTGTAATTACCTAACACTATAGTTTGAAAATCATACAAAAACTCTGTAAAGCCGTCGCACTCAATTCAGCATAAAATATTTAAAATATAATTATCAATCACTTAAAGTTTAAAAGTTGCTGGAATATATATTGCTACCTAGCGTATTTAGCACTCAAACATGTATAGCTCTTTTTATTAGCAGGCAGTTTAAAGGGGCATAAAACACAGGTTAAATCAGTTATGGATATAGCTATATTTTTTAAGTCGTTACTATTACTAGCCTTTTTTTTAACGCTAGGTAATTTAATTAAGTACACATTTTTAAGGGGGTTAATTGTGCCCTCCTCGTTAATTGCCGGCGTGTTGGCTCTTTTATTAGGGCCACAATTACTCGGTGAGCATATTAATTTGTCACTCCAAGGGACTAATTTATGGATAGATGAAAAGGTCACAAATATATGGAAGGAGTTACCTGGGTATTTAATTGTGGTGGTGTTTGCAGGCTTATTTTTAGGTAAAAAAATACCTACAATTAAACAATCGCTAAATCAAAGCCTACCCAATTTAAGCTTTGGCTACAGCATTGCCATAGGCCAATATGTAGTCGGGATGATCACAGCATTATTAATACTAGCCCCTTTATTTGATACCAACGAAATTGCCGGCGCACTCATTGCTGTAGGATTTCAGGGCGGGCATGGCACCGTAGCTGGCCTGCAATCCACTTTTGAGAGTATCGATTTTGCAAAAGGTATGGACTTGGGACTAGGTATAGCAACAATAGGCCTTATAAGCGCCATCGTATTAGGGACTATTATGTCTAATCGCACCGATGATGGCGACCAAGAGCTTGAAATTAGCCACGACGAAAAAGTAGAAGTAAAAGACCGCCCGTTTGGTCTGCACTTTGCTATTTTAGGCACTGTTGTTATTGTTGCTTGGCTTTTACTTAGCGCCTTACAAGTAGCCGAAAAAAGCCTTTTTGCCGATTCATCTGTAAAAATACTTGAGTACATGCCTTTATTCCCCGTTGCGATGATGGTGGGTTTAGTGGTGCAAATAGCACTTAATAAATCAGGCATGGGTAACTTAATTAGTCACTATCAAATAAACCTGCTTTCTAACCTCTCCCTCGATTTACTGATAATTGCCGCACTGGGTGCGCTTAACTTATCGGTACTTGCTAAATATTGGCAAAGTATTTTAATTTTAGGTGCGGTGGGGGTAGCTTATAGCGCAGCTATCTACTTTTTCTTTGGTGGGTGGTTTTTCCCTAAAGATTGGAAAGTGAGAGGGATTGGCGAGCTTGGGCAATCTATGGGCACCACGGCAGTTGGGCTGTTAATGCTAAAACAGGCTACCTCAAACCCTAGTGAGCATATTCGCCCCTTTAGTTACAAACAACCGCTTTATGAGCCTGTGGTTGGCGGCGGTATTGTTACTGCGCTCGCACTTCCTGCCATTGCTAATTTTGGGCCGTGGGCATTTACTATTATTATGGCGTTTATATTAGCGTGTGTAGTAGGTGTTTTTGCCTTTTATAAACGCCGTAAGCACAAAAGCGAGTAGCCCAATTACGCTATAAAAAAGCCGCTACAAAAGTTGTAGCGGCTTTTTAAACGTTGGTTTTTTACTTTTACAAGTAACTAATTACTCGCCTTAACCCAGTTTCCATTATCATTTTTACTGTAGCTATTTTTAACAGCAGACCACGCCACTTTATGCGCTGTGGTTTCGCGATCGTCATCGTTTTTTCTATCGCTTGGGTCCTTATAGGTATCCCACGCGCTATTAAACGCCTCTTGGTATATCTCTTGGGCGTGTTTAGGTAAATTACTTTTTACCGACTCAGGTAACTCATTTGTATTTTGATAAGGCATAATAACCTCCGTATTACTTAATTACGCCGCACGCAACACGTTTACCGCCGCCACCTAGTTTCTTGGGTTCGTCGGCATAATTGTCGCCTCCTTTGTGGATCATCACTGCATGTTGTTTAAGCTGCTCAAGCTTGAGCCTTGGGGCTAAAACAGGCGATGTAGCTTCGCCATCCTCATTAACATATAACGCAGGTAAATCGCCTAAGTGGCCATTACTCCACGGTTCATCGTGGTGTTTAGCACTGTTAGGATCAAAGTGCCCACCAGCAGCACCGGCAGGTACAACTTTACCGTCTTTTTGCTTTGGCTCGCAGCTAGCATATTGATGAACATGAAAGCCATGCTGCCCAGGCGTAAACCCTTTAAGCGCAGGGGTAAATACCACCCCGTGCTCATTTTCTGTCAATGTAACGGTGCCAAGTAGCTCACCTTGCCCCGATTTACTCACTGCATGCATATCAACATCTACATTCGCCAATGCGCTATTTTGTAGCATTGCAGCGGTAAAAAATATGGCGCAAGCGGGTTTAAAAATTCGTGTTGCGCTTTTACTACCGGATGAATTAAACAGTAAACTATTCATTGTAATCTCCTCGTAAAGTATCAGGTTTATAAATTACCGTGATTGCTTAGCTATTAGGTTCAATCTTTATACCAAGCTCGCTATGGATGTATTATTTGCCTACATAATACTTAACTCGCTGAATCATAATAAAATAATCAGCTATGGGAAATTATCAACTCGCCAATTTTAAACATACTGCGCATTTTTGCCAAAACGCTGTAAAAAACTGAGGCATATTTACAAATAAAATGACAACTTTACAGGCCTAGCAGGCACCCACGCTTTCCTAAATACCTTTTGCGGTGGCTTAAAAAACAACTAAACCGCTAAGAGGCTAATTAGTTAACTTTACGCTAAGCCAATAACACAGCGCGTTTAATCAAATTACACCCTCATGCACAAACTAAAATAAACCATGCTCGCCACGCCCACTGCGCTGTCGGTATGCTAATTGCTCAGCATACTAGTGTCGTTAAACGGGTTATAGATGACCCTATCGCTATTAAACAATGGAGGGAATTATGAGTAACAAGCAACTAATTAAAACACTAGGTATAGGCCTAGCCGCCGCATCCGCAGGCATGTTGACCAGAAAAAGTTTACAAAAGTCGTGGGAAAAAGTAACCAATGAGCCAGCCCCAAAAGACAAGCCGAGTGAAAAAACTGATCTTAAAGAAGCCGTTACATGGGCTGTGGTGTCGGGCGTGGGTGCAGGCTTAGCAAGAATGGCCGTAAATTACGCGCTAGATAAACGAAAGCACAAATAACCCACCTAATAAGTGTAACTTTTCTAAAGCCCCTTATAGGGGTTTTTTAACGCTACAAATAAAGTGTGTCTAAAGACATTTAAAAATGAATAAAAAAAAGGTGAAACTACGTTTCACCTTTCTGGCAATTCCTTTAACCATTATGCAGTAGAGACGTTGCTTGCCCCTGCATTGTTAAGAATTTCTTCAATTGCGTTTTTGTTATCGCTATCGTACTTAACGCCGATTAAAATAGAGCCCTTTTCAATCGCATCTTCATAATATTTAATTTCGTGCTCTGGAATAAATGCACCAATAGCAGCACCTAACGTGCCACCTACAGCAGCACCAGCGCCGCCCGCTGCAAAAGCAGCCACTAATGGACCAGCTACGAGCAAACCTGCTCCACCGGTTGCCACGGTACCTACAGCAGTAAACCCGCCTACAAGAGCGGCAATAATACCACCTGAGGCTGCTCCTACAATGCCGCCCTCAGCCGCTTTAGTTCCCTCATCTAAAGCAAAATCTTCCTTTGCGTATGAGTCATTGGCTACAATGCTTATATCAGCTTCATTAATACCTAATGCTTCTAACCTATAAATAGCCAGTGTTGCTTGCGATGCGCTTTCAAATAACCCAGTAATAACCTTGCTCATAATAACTCCTTTATCTATTTAAAATAATACAGCTATTACTAAGCAAAACCTAAGCCACCAAAACAATACATAAAAAAATCAATAACTTAAGTTAAATCAGATTCAAACACTCTTGTAAACAACGTAAATATTGCTAACTGTTGTAAAAAACTCCTACCTCATACATAAATGCACTAACGCTTAGCGCTTTTATATAACGTGTTAATAAACTCAATTACTTAGACCACGTAATTTCGGCTAATTGATTAGTAGCCGTTTGATGAATAATCAAGCCGTTATTGCCCATACGCATGTGCCTAATTAAGCCAGAGTAAACCCCTTCTTTACTGGGAATTTGCCAGCTTTGCATGGTTTGAGTTTTCAAATCAAACCTAACCAGTGTTTCGGGGCGCTTAGCCGACTCATTAAACCAAATAGCATTATCGGCATATTCAATGGCATACGGGTGGCTGTTTGCGCCGCTGGGATTATCCCACTGCGTTATTTTACCGTTTTTGGGGTTATAGCGGCCCAGTTTACCCATGCCAGAGTTTACATAAAACACCATATCATCAGGCGTAATAGCAAGGCGCCTAGTATGTGTTTTAGCACCTGGGAGTTTTATTTCGCTAAGCGCCATAGTGTTTTTATCAACTTTAACCAAACAGTTACTGCCGTTACACGACACCCACGGCGACCCGTTTGAATCAAGCTTTATACCATAAGGACGCGAGCCTTTAGTGGGCAAAGTAGCCAGTTTAATATCGCCGCTTTTAGGGTTTAGCCTGCCAATCATGTTGCTGTGCTGCAGGGTAAACCAAAATATACCTGCATCATCAAACACGCCTGTATGCGGGTCACGGGCATTTTTATTAGGCATTTTATACACTTTAAATTTTTCGGTTTGTAAATCTAAATACCCCACCGTGCCATTTTTATTACCTAAAAACCAAGGGGTTTGATTTTTATCAAGCGACACACTGTGCGCATACGTACCACTTGGCAGTGTGTACTCTTTCATTTCACCGGTTTCAGGGTTTAACCTACCTAAAATATTGCCCCACTGGCCAACCCACCAAATAAGCCCGTTTTCACCTTGCACAGGGTCGCGAGCGCGTTGCCCAAGCGTAGGCACTTGCCAGTATTTAAAGTTTAGTTTTAAATCCCCTTTAACCACCGTTGACTCGCGCTTAGTGTTAACAGGGTAATGTTTGGCCAAATACGTGCTTATATCTTTACTAAATGCAGTACCTTCGCCTGTATCTACCATATAGCTTATAAGTGTTTGCCAATCCGCTTGGCTATAACCCGCACTGCGCTCAAGGTTGTTTAAACTATGGCAACTGGCACAAAGCTGCTCAACTAATACCCCTGGCTCGTTACTCAATACAGGTAACGGCGCAGCTAAAGCCCCTAGCGCAGCCATTACAGCAACGTGTTTATTAAATAAAAATCGATTTTTACGCATAACCCCCTCCCTTTTTTAATATTAAAGCATAGGGCGAAAGTGTTTACTATGTGAGCACTTTTAGCTTTTAGTTTTTAGCTTTTAGCTTTTAG
>NZ_PNCT01000094.1:0-10362 GCF_005887365.1 Pseudoalteromonas sp. S3785
CCCTCTAAAGCGACCCACCTCTTAACCTTTCTGTGAATAATTAACTTAATATTTTGCACAAAGAGAAGTGAAAGAGGAATAAATGAAAAAACTTAAAAAAAATACTTATTTTAAGCTTATCTTTTCCTCTAAAGCGCAGCGCCTCTTAACCTCTTTGTGAATTAATTCTTTAAAAAAATACTGCAAAGCTAGTAGCAGCGAGTTTACCTCGCGTCGGATATTTTGCATTAATAAATGTACACAGCATAAATTCCAAATGCGCAAGCGAGGCGCCTACAGATTAACTAAACCATAATGCTCATTTTAGCTGTAGACGTAGATCTTGCTCACGTTAGAAGCGAAGCTTCTCATGGATTAACCCCTAGTTTAGCGCCGCGAATTACCCATACTTTATTCTCTGCACTCTTTACAGTTGGAATCTTTAACTACTTTAAAATGCTGTTGCTTTAAGCTCAGCGCATCAAAGCTAATAAACACACTACCTTCAACATGCCCTAACAACATATTAAGTGTCATTTGTGCCTGCATAGAGCCAATAACCCCTAATAAAGGGCTTATTACACCCGCATTACTACAATTTACAGCGGGCGCGGCGTCACTTTTTGCAAAAACGCAACCATAACATGGGCTATTGTTTTGCCTAAAATCAAAGCCCATAAGTTGCCCACGACTTGCAATTGCAGCGCCTGTAATTAAAGGCACCTTATGAGTAAAGCAATAATGGTTAACACTGTAACGTGTGGCAAAATTATCAGAACAATCAAGGACTATGTCGGCATTATTTAAAAGCTCAGCTGCGTTGTTATTATCGAGTTTTTGACAATGCGTGACTATATCTATTTGATTATTCAGACTCGCTAATACTTTGCCAGCGGCCGCAACCTTGCTTTGCCCTAAATGATTTATTTTATAAAGCACTTGGCGCTGTAAGTTAGATAGCTCAACGCCATCATCATCTATTAAAATAAGCGTACCAATACCTGCTGCGGCTAAATACAAAAGCGCAGGGCTACCTAACCCGCCCGCACCGACTACAGCAACAGTTGCAGCTTTGAGTGCTAACTGCCCTTCTAGCCCCACTTCTTTTAACAATAAGTGACGACTGTAACGCAGGGCTTCTTTATCGCTGAGCTTATCCATTTGACTGGTTTATAGCACTTTGTAGTGCGCTAATAGCTGCAATATAATCATCCGATTCAGTAATCGCTCTTACCACAGCAACACTGCCTACACCTGTTTGTGCAACTTCGCTTGCGCGGGTTAAATCTATGCCGCCAATGGCAACGGTTGGGTAGCTTTGCATTAATGGCTCACACTTTTTAAGTTTATCAAGCCCTTGTATTTGCCCTGTCATATCTTTGGTGGTGGTTGGATAAATAGCGCCAAATGCCATATAACTTGGTCGGTAGTTGTGCGCACGAAGCATTTCGTAAAAGCCGTGGGTAGAAAGCCCAAGCCTTAACCCCGCCTCTTTAATCGCTGCTAGATTAGCGATTTCTAAATCTTCTTGGCCTAAGTGTACGCCGTAGGCTCCGTGCTTAATTGCCAACTGCCAGTAGTCGTTTATAAATACGTGAGCGTTATATTTTTTACCCAGCTCGACGGCCTGCTTAATGAGTTCATCAAGCTCAAGGTCGGTTTTATTTTTAACGCGGAGCTGCGCCGTAGTAATACCTTGCTTCAAACATTTATCTAACCAATCTAGGCTATCGACTACAGCATATAAACCTAACTTTTTACTCTCACAAGGTGCAAAATCAGCCGCCATGTTAAATTCAAGCGGTACATCAAAATCAAGTTCATCACCAAGCCAGCTGCCAGGCTCAATCACTTGTGGAAAATCATCTAAATTTGTAGGAAAAGCAGTATGCGCAACCGGGCCTATTCCTTCGCCGTACCTTACCGACTGCTTTAAGCCTTGGTTTATATAGGCTTTAGCTAAAATGAAGGCATCTTTTAGTGGGTAGCCTTTTGCTAAACACGCGGCAATAACCGAGGCCATGCTGCAACCTGTACCATGACTATGAGGGCTTTGAATTTTTTTATTACCCAGCCAATACTCCTCGCCGTTTTGTGTGCAGTAATCTATACAATAACCTGTTGGATAATCCCAGTGCCCGCCTTTAATCACAACCGCTTTTGCGCCCCAGCTTAATAGCTTTTTAGCAGCGTCTTTCACTGCACTTGGGCCAATTAAATACACCCCTGTTAGCAATTGCGTCTCGTGCGTGTTAGGCGTTATTACATCCACCAGCGGCATTAAGCATTCTTTAATGGCACCCACGGTATCTTCTTCTGTTAATACATCACCGCTTGAGGCAATAGCTACCGGGTCATAAACAATTACTGGCGGTACAGGCCATTTAGCTTTGTAATGCGCTATATGCTCGCTTATTAATTGAATTTGCTGCACATTGGCCAGCATGCCAATTTTAATCACTTTGGCTTTCATATCGCTTTCGAGTGCTAGTAATTGCGATTCAATAATATCGGTAGATACCGCGTTAATCGCCTCCACACCTAAGCTATTTTGTGCCGTAAGGGCGGTAATTGCAGTACATCCATGCACGCCAAAGCTTTGCATTGCTTTTATATCCGCTTGAATGCCTGCGCCACCGCCAGAGTCGGAGCCGGCAATTGTCCACACTAGATTATTCATACTCGTTATTTCCTTACTGCTGATGCCAAAACGGCATACCCATTGTTGGGGTTGAGGGGGCTGCTAAGTCTTTTTCAGGCATTGCTTTGGCATTATAAGCAAAGCGCCCTGCCTCTACCGCGGCTTTAAATGCACGACTCATCGTAACTGGACAGCCAGCCCCTGCTATTGCTGAATTTAATAAAACCGCATCATACCCTAATTCAAGTGCTTGGCAGGCATGCGAAGGCAAACCTAGCCCTGCATCAACAATTAATGTGGTGTTTGGTAGGCGCTCACGAATTGTTTTTAAATTATAACTATTTAAAAGCCCTTTGCCGGTGCCAATAGGTGCGCCCCAAGGCATAAGTACTTCACACCCTAGCTCATTTAAACGCTGGCAAAGCACTAAATCGTCAGTGCAGTAGGGCAGTACTTTAAAGCCATCATTAACTAATAGTTTAGTGGCTTCTAACAAGGCGAATGGGTCTGGTTGTAAGTTGTAGTCATCCCCTATTAGTTCAAGCTTAATCCAATCGGTAGCAAATACCTCACGGCACATTTTAGCAAGTGTTACAGCTTCTTTTACACTGTGACACCCTGCTGTATTTGGCAGTATTTTAAGGCCCGTGTTTTTAATAAGCTGCCAAAAGTCATCCCCCGCGGCCACGCTTTGCTGGCGCCTTAATGACACTGTTACTATTTGCGCACCAGAGGCTTTTATAGACTCTTCCATCACCGCTGGCGATGGATAAAGCGCCGAGCCTATTAACAAACGGCTATTTAGTTGCTCGCCATAAATAGTTAAGCAATCGTTACCTTGAACCATGCTACCCACCTTGTATAGGGGATAACAATTCGATGCTATCCCCTTCGTTAATTGTGGTGCTTGCATGCAAGCTTTGTGGAATAAATTCGCCATTCACCGCCACAGCAAATGGAGGCTTTGCACCAAAATATTGTAATACATTAACAAGTACTGCACTTTCAACAGTAAGCAGCTCACCATTAATTGTTATAGTCATTTATTACTCACTCTATTTTTGATAACGCATCTTTCACTAAAGCGGGCCCCAACATATAGCCATGACGATATAAGCCATTAATACTAATTACGTTTCCTTCTTTTAAAACCTCTGGTCGATTGCTTTTAAATGCAGGGCGTAACCCGCTTTGAATATTGAGTAATCGAGCCTCAGCAAACCCACTGTGCACAGTATAAGCGGCCGAAAGTAGCTCAAGCGTGGAACGCACCGTGGCAGGTCCGCTATCATCAGACTCAATTTCGGTTGCACCAATTACATACTCATTATTGGGTTTTGGTGCGATATAAATTGGATAGCGTGGGTGCATTAAACGCACAGGCCGCGTTAAGTTAACCTCTGGCGCATGTAATCTGGCTACCTCACCACGCACTCCTCTAAGTGGCTTATCGGCTTTAGCACCTAAACCACGGCAATCAATAATGTAATCAAACGGGCGGTTATTCACCTCGCCATTTTGAATGCTAACGCGTTGGTTAAACACAAACTTAACCTTACGTTTATTAAGCATGGTAAAACTTGCTTTATAAAAAGCCTGATTATCAATCTGCCCTTCGCAGGGTAAAAACACCCCTTGGTTAAAACGATTAGCTAATTCGGGCTCTAACTGCGTTATTTGCTGAGCATTTAACGCCTGCGCGCTATGCCCTGCTATAGGCTTAATGCGCTGGCTAAAGCTTTGTAAGTCACCTTTATCTTGCTGGTGCGCCACAACCAGCGTGCCTTTTTGCTGATAAAAAACCTCACCTTCAAGCTCGCTCACTATTTCTGGCCAGCGCTTGAGTGAATTTAGCCCCGTGATCGCCAAATCCGTTTCACACAATACCGACTCTGCAAGTGGTGCTAACATCGCAGCTGCCACTTTACCGGCACTATTTTGAGTATGCTCATCGCAGGCTTCAAAAACAGTAACATGATGCGACTTACTAAGCTCAAGGGCTGCTAAGCGCCCTGCTAAACCAAAGCCCACAACGGCAATGTTGTAAAACATAAACACTCCTACATGAAGCTCAAAGCCGCAGCTGTCAGTAAAGTAACTATTGCCTCTATGCTAGTTACTTTATTGTTGATATCTGACAGCTGAAAACCGCGCTACAGCGCTTTATGGTAAATTTCTGAGCCCGATTGCTTAAACTCTTCCGACTTCGCTTTCATTTGCGCTTCGACATCAACCATTTTGATCTCAATTGCATCACCAACATTGTTAGGATCGATCCCGCGTGATTCGAGATCTTTGGCATAATCACGTACCTCTTGGGTAATTTTCATTGAGCAAAATTTAGGGCCACACATAGAGCAAAAGTGCGCTACTTTGCCAGACTCTTGCGGCAGGGTTTCGTCGTGGTATTCACGGGCACGTTCTGGGTCTAGGCCAATATTAAATTGGTCGTGCCATCTAAATTCAAAACGTGCTTTTGATAATGCATTGTCACGCTCTTGTGCGCCGGGGTGGCCTTTGGCTAAGTCGGCCGCATGTGCTGCAATTTTGTAGGTAATTAAGCCCTCTTTAACATCTTCTTTATTGGGTAAACCTAAATGCTCTTTTGGTGTTACATAACACAGCATTGCACAGCCGTACCACGCTATTTGTGCAGCGCCTATACCCGATGTTATATGGTCATACCCTGGTGCTATATCGGTCGTTAATGGGCCTAATGTGTAAAAAGGCGCTTCGCCACAATGCTCTAATTGTTCATCCATATTGGCTTTAATCATATGCATTGGCACATGGCCTGGGCCTTCAATAAATACTTGTACATCGTGTTTCCACGCAATTTTTGTAAGCTCCCCTAACGTACGTAGCTCGCTAAATTGCGCTTCGTCGTTGGCATCAGCAATCGAACCTGGACGAAGGCCATCACCGAGTGAAAAACACACATCGTATTGTTTTAAAATTTCGCAAATATCTTCAAAGTGCGTATATAAAAAGTTTTCTTTATGGTGCGCTAAACACCACTTAGCCATAATTGAGCCACCACGCGATACAATACCGGTTACTCGCTTTGCCGTCATTGGCACATAACGCAGCAATACTCCGGCATGAATAGTAAAGTAATCAACACCCTGTTCGGCCTGTTCAATTAGGGTATCGCGAAAGATCTCCCACGTTAAATCCTCTGCCACACCGTTTACTTTTTCAAGCGCTTGATAAATGGGTACTGTGCCAATGGGCACTGGCGAATTACGTACAACCCATTCACGCGTTTCGTGAATATAGCGTCCAGTTGATAAATCCATTACGGTATCGGCACCCCAGCGGGTAGACCACACCATTTTTTCTACTTCTTCTTCGATTGATGAGCTTACCGACGAATTACCTATGTTAGCGTTAACTTTAACTAAAAAGTTACGCCCCACTATCATGGGCTCGGTTTCTGGATGGTTAATATTGTTTGGTAAAATAGCACGACCACGGGCTATTTCTTCACGTACAAATTCAGGGGTAATAAAATCAGGAATACTCGCCCCAAACGACTCACCTTTATGTTGGGCTGCTAGTAGCTCTTCTCTAATTTTTGCTCGGCCCATGTTTTCGCGTATGGCTACGTATTCCATTTCTGGAGTTATAATGCCTTGGCGAGCATAGTGCATTTGGGTTACGTTTTTACCCGCCTTACCACGGCGAATTTTAGGCAAATGTTCAAAACGAATATGGTCTAGGCCGTCATCGGCCATACGCTGCTGAGCAAATTGCGAAGTGACTGAGTCGAGCACTTCGGTGTCGTTGCGTTCTTTTATCCACTGTTCACGAAATTTAGGTAACCCCTTGCGTACGTCTAACTCAAAGTTAGGGTCGGTATACGGGCCTGATGTATCGTAAACACGCAGTGGCTCGTTTGGCTCATACACCGGGTTTTGCTCATCGCCACCAATAAACGTATCGCTTAATGTAATTTCGCGCATCCCCACGCGTACACCGCTTTGGCTGCCCTCAACATACACTTTTTGTGAGCTTGGAAATGGCTGACCCGTTAAATTATAAATATAGTCAGACGCGGCTGCGCGCGTTTCTCGACGTGTAGACTTATTTGTAGTGTTTGACATGACTTACCTCATTGCTAAAGGATTGTCTTGTCAGATATTCCATAAGGAATAGAGAAAGATCGTAAAGCAGTGGTTACGCTGCTTTGCGGCCTAAAATGGCTAGTTATTTTGTTGTGCGCATAAAAAAAGACGCACAAGCGTCCCATTTTAGGCAGCTTGTTCCCTACGCAGGTTTTAACCTGATCAGGTTCACGGATCCCGCTTTCGCGATCTCAGCCTTAATTATTTAAGGCACTCCGACAAGTAAAATTATGTTCGTTGATTTGCTATTTTGATCAAATCAGCGTTGAGTGTACGCCAGTTAAAAATTGCCTGCAAGGGGCAGTTTTAAATACTCATGCCACTACTTTGCAATAAATAAAAAAGTTTGATCGCCCTGCATAACTAACTGTGAGCCTTGCATGGTAAGCG
The DNA here is from genome assembly GCF_005887365.1 of Pseudoalteromonas sp. S3785. Lineage (NCBI taxonomy): Bacteria > Pseudomonadati > Pseudomonadota > Gammaproteobacteria > Alteromonadales > Pseudoalteromonadaceae > Pseudoalteromonas > Pseudoalteromonas sp. S3785. The sequence continues at coordinate 7,138 of NZ_PNCT01000094.1, forward strand.
TTGCCCCCTCTCTGAGAGCTTGTAAAAACTGCTGTTCTAGCTCATCAACGTCTGCTCCGCACGACTTCCGCGTCATGCCAAGTTTATTAACGCTAATATTGCTGTCTTCAAGCTCGCCTTCACCAAAAAACTTATTACATCCTGCAAACCCGTTTACTTGCAACGCTTCAATAAAGCTTATTGACGCTCTGTAAGAGGCCGGCACAGCCAACCCATCAACCTTTGATAGTTGCCATTGTGTGTACTTTAGCTGCTCAGTGGTCACCGTCCCTGTGGCTGTACAACCAATACATAAACCGATCAAAAGTATCGGTAGTGCTGCTAATTTCATGCTATTACTAACTAAATATTTAATTACAGTAATAGTAACAATTTTTATGCGGTTTATCCGTTAAAAATGCATGTTTTAAATGTAAATTTTTGTTCTGTGGTAGTTTAAAAGTTAAACAGCTTAATTTAGATCACAATTTTTAAATAAGTTATCCATTTCGGGTGGTAAAAAAGGGCGACCTTTTTCGTTAACCGATGTGCCAATTACTCTGGCTTGAAGCATTATTTTTTCATCGCTTTTGCGAACGATTGCCTGTTTAAACGCAAACTTTAACCGGCTTATACGCTCAGGCTCTACCGACACATAAAATTCGTCTTCAGGCACCAGTGAATGCTTGTAATCAACCTCACTGCGTATCACTACTAAGTTAACTTTTTGCTTGGCAAGCAGTGCAAAATCGACCCCATTCGCAAATAAAAACTCATGGCGGGCATGCTCTAAATAATTAAAGTACACACTGTTATTTACAATACCTTGCAAGTCACATTCGTAATGGCGCACTTTAAAATCAACTTTAAAGGTCATATTAGTAATCCTGATTATTTAACGTATAATCGCTGCGTTATAACACAAGTATTAAAATAATTGCTACCATACAAGTCCCTAAAATGGAGTTAAGTAACCTAATGAACTTACGTTTGTCTTTAATTACTGCGGCGTTGTTACCGCTAATTAGTACACCACTTATAGCAAACGCTGATGACAGCGACCTAGAACGAATTGTTGTTACCGGCGACTTTCAACGTGAAAGCATTCAAACATTAAGCGCGAGTGCGAGCCTATTTAGCGAATCTGAAATTAATCAACGTGGTGCAAGTTTCTTAGACGAAATGCTAGGTAGTACAGCCAACGTAAACTTTACTTCAGGCGCCTCTCGTGGTCGTTATATTCAAATTCGTGGTGTGGGACTTCGCTCACAATTTGTAGACCCAATTAATCCATCGGTTGGCTTGGTCATCGACGGCATAAACTACTCGGGTTTAGGTGGCAGCTCTTTATTATTTGATATTGACCACGTAGAAATTTACCGCGGCCCACAAGGCACTCGCTTTGGCGCAGACGGTATGGCCGGTATGATCCAAATGGAATCAGCACAAGCCACTGCCGATCCTAGTTTAAAATTGCAAGTGGGTATGGGCACTTACAACTCACGCGAAGCAGGCCTTGCGGCAAGTACAGGCTTAACCGATGATACAAGCGCACGTGTAAGCTACTTTCGCAGAAAATCAGATGGTTACGTAGATAACCTATATTTAAACGACGAAACCCAGCAACAGGATGAACAAGTAGCCCGTTTTAAATTAAACAGCCAACTTACTGAACATTTAAACACTGAGTTAAACCTACACTACATAGACATAAACAACGGCTACGATGCGTTCACGCTTGATAACAGCCGCAATAGCGTAGCCGACGAGCCAGGCCAGGATAACCAACAAAGCTACGCCATAGGTATTAACAATACCTACACAGGCTTTGATGCTTTTGACGTAAGCTTAAACCTTTCAGCCATTGATACAGAACTACTCTACAGCTTTGACGAAGACTGGGTATGTAACGATGCAAACGAGCCACAATTATGTGCAGCAGGTTTGCACCCTTGGGGTTATAGCTCAACTGATGTGTACACGCGTGATCGCGATGATCAGTCAGCTAATTTACAACTAAATTCTAAAACAGGTAACTGGGTTGCCGGTGTTTACTATCAAAACCGCGATGTAGATTTAGAGCGCGAATACACATGGCTTGCAAGCCCATTTGCATCAACCTACGAAACCAGTAATGTGGCTGTTTACGGCCAAGTAGCCACACCTATCGGCCCTAAAAGCACGCTCATTACCGGTTTACGCGTAGAGCAATACCAAGGGGATTACACCGACAGTAACGGCTTTATTGAAGAGACAGACGACGTAATGGTGGGCGGTAAACTAGCACTTGAATACCAAGTGATTGACCGTACTATGATCTACGCGAGCATTACCCGTGGTTATAAAGCTGGCGGTATTAATTCAGAAGCATTAGCAAAAGCTAAAGATGAAGGCTTAAACCTAGATGCTGATTTTTTCCAGCAGCATACAAGCTTTGACCCAGAATACCTTTGGAGCGGCGAGTTTGGCGTTAAGGGCTCATCCCTTGATGACAAATTTACCCTGCGTTTAGCCGCATTTTATATGCACCGCGACAATATTCAATTAAAAGCATGGCAAGTAGAAAACCAGCAGTTTACAGGTTATGTTGATAACGCAAGCTCTGGCAGTAACTACGGCTTAGAGGTTGAAGGTAGTTATCAACTTACCGAAGACTTATTCTTAACAGGTAGTGCCGGTTACTTAAACACAGAAATAGACGACTTTGTAACGCAATCGGGCTTAAATCAAGACGGTCGTGAGCAAGCGCAATCACCTAAATACCAATATGCATTTAGCGCACGTTACAACTTTACTAATGAGCTGTACGGTATGATAGGCGTTGAAGGTAAAGACGATTATTACTTCTCAGATAGCCATAATTCACAAGCGCCTAGCAGCAATTTAGTAAACTTAAGCTTTGGCTACGAAGCCGACATGTGGGCAGTACGCGCATGGGCACGTAACGTATTTGACGAGGAAGTACCAACCCGCGGCTTTGAGTTTGGTAACAACCCACTTGATGGCTACGAAACACATACCTACGTTCAATTAGGTGAGCCAAGAGTAGCGGGAGTAACGTTTACGTTAGAGCTGTAAGCTGTAAGCTGTTAGCTGTAAGCTGTTAGCTGTTAGCTGTAAGCTGTAAGCTGTAAGCTGTAAGCTGTAAGCTGTAAGCTGTAAGCTGTAAGCTGTAAGCTGTAAGCTGTAAGCTGTAAGCTAGGTGCGGCCTCTTAGTTTAATGGATATAACGGCCACCGCCTACGG
>NZ_PNCT01000095.1:0-572 GCF_005887365.1 Pseudoalteromonas sp. S3785
TTATTTTTGATCGAACAGTAAAAAGATCTAAAAAAAGGGTTGATCTGTTTTCGGATCTCCCTATAATGCGACCCCACTGAGACGGGGAACGCCAACGCATAGCGAGGCACGAGCTGCTCAGAGAGTTAAGTAAAACTTCGGTTTTAAATCATCGCAAGAAAGTTTAAAATTAAGTGTTGACTCGAAAAATAAAGGATGTATTATACGCATCCCTAGCGACAACGTCGCAACGTTCTTTAACAATATAAAGCAATCATCTGTGTGGGCACTCGTACAGATTGAGTTCTAACAGCCAACCTACTTCGGTAGCGAGGCAAACAAATTAGAGTCTCAATTGAAACTGAGTGACCAACAGAATAATTACTTAGGTAGTTATTCAGCACAGTCAATTCAATATCGAAAGATATTAAATAAATTCAGAATTCATTGAGCTGTCGAAAGACATAAAACTTTTTAATTGAAGAGTTTGATCATGGCTCAGATTGAACGCTGGCGGCAGGCCTAACACATGCAAGTCGAGCGGAAACGAAGAGTAGCTTGCTACTCTGGCGTCGAGCGGCGGACGGGTGAGT
>NZ_PNCT01000096.1:0-905 GCF_005887365.1 Pseudoalteromonas sp. S3785
CGCAAGGGCATTTAGTTCCATTTCTTATGTGCAGCTCAGGTTACTTATCTACTTATCTACTTATCTACTTATCTACTTATCTACTTATCTACTTATCTACTTATCAATTTTAAGAATTTTTAGCTTAAGAAATGAATGGGCCTATTTATTAAGCTTTAATAATACTCATAAACTTATTTATAGAGTTTTACTTAATGGTTAAGTTATAAATAAGCACAATCACAGCATTCATTTACATAAAAGCACTACTATCATCTAAATAAAGGCTACTTTTAGTTGTGTTTTTGAGCGTTTAGCTCAAATACGCAGCGAACAGTCATTTATTTCAAGTTTTCTTAAAAAAAGGGTTGATCTGTTTTCGGATCTCCCTATAATGCGACCCCACTGAGACGGCAGAGCGCAACGCATAGCGAGGCACGAGCTAATCAGTGAGTCGAGTAAAACTTCGTTTTAAAAACTTTCAAGTTTAACAAAATTAAGTGTTGACAAAAAAATAGGAAAGCGTAACATGCTCAGCCCTAGCGAGATAAAACAATACGCTTTAATCGCAACGTTCTTTAACAATATAAAGCAATCATCTGTGTGGGCACTCGTACAGATTGAGTTCTAACAGCCAAGCTACTTCGGTAGCGAGGCAAACAAATTTAGAGTCTCAATTGAGCTGAGTGACCAACAGAATAATTACTTAGGTAGTTATTCAGCACAGTCAATTCAATATCGAAAGATATTAAATAATTCAGAATTCATTGAGCTGTTCTTCGGAACATAAAAACTTTTAATTGAAGAGTTTGATCATGGCTCAGATTGAACGCTGGCGGCAGGCCTAACACATGCAAGTCGAGCGGAAACGAAGAGTAGCTTGCTACTCTGGCGTCGAGCGGCGGACGGGTGAGTAATGCTTGGTC
>NZ_PNCT01000097.1:0-432 GCF_005887365.1 Pseudoalteromonas sp. S3785
CGGAAGAGCACGCATAGCTTAGCGAGGCAAGCAAGCTACTTAGTGAGTCGAGTAAAACTTCGTTTTAAAAACTTTCAAGTTTAACAAAATTAAGTGTTGACAAAAAAATAGGAAAGCGTAACATGCGCAGCCCTAGCGAGATAAAGCAACGCGCTTTAATCGCAACGTTCTTTAACAATATAAAGCAATCATCTGTGTGGGCACTCGTACAGATTGAGTTCTAACAGCCAAGCTACTTCGGTAGTGAGGCAAACAAATTTAGAGTCTCAATTGAAACTGAGTGACCAACAGCAATAACTTACTTAGGTTTTACTTAAGAAAAGAATTGCAACACAGTCAATTCAATATCGAAAGATATTAAATAATTCAGAATTCATTGAGCTGTTCTTCGGAACATAAAAACTTTTTAATTGAAGAGTTTGATCATGGCTC
>NZ_PNCT01000098.1:0-411 GCF_005887365.1 Pseudoalteromonas sp. S3785
GAGGCGCTGCGCGCTGCACAGAGGAAAGATACTATTTTTTAGTATCTTCTCCCGCACTTCTCCTTGTCTTCTCTGTGGTGATAATAATCTCTTAATCACTTTAGTGGCTTTAAGCCCAAAACAAATTTACCACAGAGGGCATCGAGCCGCTGCGCGCTACACCGAGGAAATATACTATTTTTTAGTATCTTCTCCTGTACTTCTCCTTGTCTTCTCTGTGGTGGTAACAATCGCTTAATCACTTTATGCGCAGCAAATCTACCACCGAGAGCACAGAGGCACTACGCGCTTCACCGAGGAGGTATTAGCTCTTCACCTTCCCTTCTCCGTGTTCTCTGTGGTGATAAAAATCACTTTGTTTATTTAAAAACAAATCGACCACCGAGGACACCGAGGCGCTGCGCGCTGCAC
>NZ_PNCT01000099.1:0-3717 GCF_005887365.1 Pseudoalteromonas sp. S3785
ACCACGTAAACATACAAGGTCGTATAAAATGCAGCGCTAGACGTTGCTCATCGTATCGCTATGCTTTCTTTTAAAAGCGATTATGTTACCACCGCGAACTGAAGGAGAAAAGCAGGAGAAGTGACTTATTTATACCTATGTTTCTCTGTGAAGCGCGAAGCGCCTCTGTGCCCTCGGTGGTGAAAAACAAGTTAAGCCAATTATTCACAAAGAGGATAACAGACGCTGCGCTTTAGAGAAGTAAGTCGCGTCTTGCTCGAGCAAGCTCTAAGCCTACAACCTTCACTTTTTAAAGCTTTTTGCGTAACCAAAACAAACTACCTTCGGCTGCTATCCAGGCTTGTTTGCCAAGTGAATTTAGGTATAAAGCTACTTCTTCTTTACTACCTGGGCTGTAGAAATCAAAGCCCTCATCTTTTAGTTTTTCTTGCCCGGTGAGTATTTTTATAAAATGTTTATTAAGCTGTTTAAGTTTCTTTTTATATTGTTTGGCTTGGCTTGAATCACCATTTTTATGAAACTCACTTAAGGCACGGCTTGCTGTGGCATAGAGTTCTTCGCTGTCAAAGTCGGCTAAAAATGCATCTAACTTTTGCCACTGCCCTTTAATTATGTAGCAGTTCATTAGCCAATGACGATTTGCTTGATTATCCATGGGGTTTAGTTGCAACAGCGTTTCTAATTCATCAATGGCAAGTTGTATGTTGCCTTGTAACGCGTTGATTTGTGCACGGTGCGCGCGTAATGCCATGTAAGGCCGTGTTTCGTGGTTCAGCCAAAAATGGCCTTGGTTTTGTGCTATATATTGCACTGTTATAACCCCCTCAAACAGTTCAAGTAACGCTTCTATCGGCTCAAACGCTCTTGGGGTAAAGTCACTAAGGATTGCTTCCATTAACTGATCAATCGTTTCATCATCAATCATTTTACCTGCTACAAATTCATCGTTGTGCTGTTGATGTGTAAATTGTTCGTTAAACGCAGCCTCGTCTTCATCGCTCCAGTGGGGATCTTCAATAAAACGAATATTGTAAAGCGCATCGGCCACAAAGTAGACGTAATTCTTTTTAAATGACTCCGCTAGACCTTGATTGCTAGCAAACTTTTTCACTGCGGCTTGCTCAGAGCTAAACGCATTAAGTACTTCATTTAAACTTGTGAGCAGCTCTTTTTGGCTTTTATCTAGGTACGTTTATTAATAAACTTAAGTGCCTGTAATGCCCCTTTACAGTAATTTGGTAATGGCATATTAGCTTTGAGTGAATCGCGGTAATCTGTTTTCGATAGGCTGCATTTAGTGGGCATTTTAAAGTCTTCGCTCATCACTTTTTGCATGCTGTTATTGTAATTGGCCATCAGGCTTTCGAGGTACTTTAACTCTGTATCTGATGTGAAATTAATTTCACCTAATAGGTCTGCCTGCCATTGGTTGGGCATTATCATGTCGGGCAGTAAACCTAACCCTAAAAAGTAACCTTGAATAAAGTAATAATCTGGCTGCTTTACACTTAACTTACTCAGTTTTATAACTTCACTACGAATTTTAGCTGGTGACATAGCTCACTCTTTTTTCATACTTTTTATTACAATAAAGCCGTGCTCAAAAGCAATCAAGTAAATTAACGTTTCAATAAGCTAGCCTTTAATATACTTGGGCTGTATAATTTGCCGCCTTATTTACTTCTATTGCCTGGTCTATTTTCGCACCTGCTGTGCCATAACCCTGTCAGTACTTTTCTAGGACTAACTTTTTGATCTCCACCGCAAATATTACGATGCAGTTTGGCGCAGAGCCGTTGTTTGAAAACATTTCAGCTAAATTTGGTAACGGTAACCGTTATGGTTTAATTGGCGCTAACGGCTGTGGTAAGTCGACCTTCATGAAAATTTTAAGCGGTGCGCTTGTGCCAAGTGCGGGTAATGTGTCGATTACGCCGGGGCTTAAAGTAGGTAACCTAAGCCAAGACCAGTTTGCCTTTGAGCAATATAGCGTTGTAGATGCCGTAATTATGGGCGACGTAGAGCTTTGGAAAGTAAAGCAAGAGCGCGACCGTATTTACTCATTACCAGAAATGAGCGAAGAAGACGGCATGAAAGTGGCCGACCTTGAAAGCGTTTTTGCCGAAATGGACGGTTACACAGCCGAAAGCCGCGCTGAAGAAATACTAATAGAAGCGGGTATAGATAAAGAGTTTCATTATGGGTTAATGGCAAATGTTGCCCCAGGTTGGAAATTACGTGTGCTTTTAGCGCAGGCGTTATTTGCAAACCCAGACATACTGCTACTCGATGAGCCAACCAATAACTTGGATATTCATACTATTACGTGGCTTGCTAATGAGCTTAATAAACGTAAATGCACCATGATTATTATTTCGCATGACCGCCACTTTTTAAATTCGGTATGTACTCACATGGCCGATATTGACTACGGCGAGCTGCGAATTTACCCAGGTAATTACGAAAAGTTTTTAGAAGCGTCTAGCTTACAGCGTGAGCAGTTATTAGCCGAAAACGCTAAAAAGAGCGCTGAAATTGATGAGCTACAAGACTTTGTTAACCGCTTTGGCGCAAACGCCTCTAAGGCTAAGCAAGCCAGCTCGCGCGCTAAAAAAATGGAAAAAATAAAGCTAGATGACGTTAAAGCGTCAAGCCGTATGAGCCCGTCACTTAGTTTTGACGAAGGTAAAAAAATGTATCGTCAAGCGCTTGAAGTAACCAAGCTAGGGCACGGTTTTGATGGCGAACCCTTATTTAGCGGCGGCGACTTTTTATTAGAAGCCGGCGCTAAACTTGCCATTATTGGCGAAAACGGTGTGGGTAAAACCACCTTTTTACGCTGTTTGGTAAACGAGCTAAAATGCAATGAAGGCGAGATTAAATGGTCAGAAAATGCGACCTTTGGTTACTGCCCGCAAGACAGCACAAAAGATTTTGATAACGATTTAACGTTATTCGATTGGATGTCGCAGTGGCGCACAGCCAAGCACAACGATTTAATGGTGCGCGGCATGTTAGGGCGTTTATTGTTTACCGCCGACGATGCAAACAAAAAAGCGCGTAACTGCTCAGGTGGTGAAAAAAACCGTTTGTTATTTGGTAAGTTAATGATGCAAGACGTAAACGTACTGGTAATGGACGAGCCAACCAACCACATGGATATGGAAGCCATTGAAGCGCTTAATAATGCATTAAAAGACTTTAAAGGCACGCTGATTTTTGTAAGCCACGACCGCGAGTTTGTATCGTCATTAGCCACCCGTATTATTGATATTAAAGATAAACAAGTTATTGATTTTCAGGGTACGTTTGATGAATACCTAGCAAGCATAGAAGAGAAAAAAATTGCTTAAGTTGTAGCCGCGATTTTATATCGCGTCTGTTTTAGGTTTAAGTTTTTAGGTTTCAAAACTAAAAATAGAGCCTAAACCATTTAAAAAAGGTGCTGTTTAGCGCCTTTTTTTGTGGGTGTTTGAATAGGCGGGCGCGCATTGTTTTTGTTTAAAAATGATTATCTCACCACCGAGAAGAGAAGGAAAGAATAGGAGCAGTGACTCCCCTATTCTTTCCTCTGTGTAGCGCGCAGTGCCCTCTGTGGTGAAATTAATCAGTAGCAGCAGCTTTATGCCGCGAAAAAATTCAATACAAACGCGAGGTAAGTTCCTGCTACCTGGTTAGCCTATGCTTTCATTTAAAAGCGATTATGTCACCACCGAG